>DAWR01000164.1 GCA_002506015.1 Candidatus Methanogasteraceae archaeon UBA261
AGCGTGAAGATGAAGCGATTTCGCATCTCATTTATGCCAACGATCCGCATAGCCACATCCATTCTCTTCAGAATCTCTTCTTTTGGCATGCCAAGGTTTTCCGGACCGAATGCAACATCCTTTCCGACCGTGAGCGAAAATAGTTGTGTGTCCGGGTTCTGAAAGATGATCCCTACATCCGATGCCATTTGATGCACCTTGTAGTCGCGGAGATCCTTCCCGTTTATTATAATCTCGCCTTCGAGGTTTCCGTCCGCAACCTTTGGCACCAGACCGTTCAGGCACTGGATGAGCGTGGACTTCCCACAGCCACTCGCGCCCAAGAGCAGCACAAACTCACCATCGTCGATGTGCAGGTTGATGTCGTGTAGTGTTGGCTCTGAGATATTCGGGTATGTATAGGTGAGGTGTTGTATGTCGATCATGGTTGCGCCTTGATGTGATATACGTCATACTTATTTAGCGTTCGTATACTGGTATGTATAACTCACGTTTCGAGAATGATCTTTTGCGGGATATGTGTTATAAACCCCCTCGCTTGCACCAGATCAAAATGCTATTCGTGTCGTCTGTGTGCGGTTAAGCACCACAAGCGGTCCACACCGTACTGCTTGCACCCACTCACCATCTTTGCCGATCCACGTCATCCCAGTCACCCTATACTCTGATATCCCACACTCACACAAATGTTATAAGATGTAAAAACTATTGATAGCCGGGTGATATAATGGATTTATCGATACTGATATACGTAGTGATCATAGCGCTCCCTATACTTGCGAGCTCTGTGAAGATCGTTCAGGAGTACGAGCGTGGTGTAATATTCAGGCTCGGAAGGCTGGTCGGCGCAAGAGGACCCGGTCTCTTCTTCATAATCCCGATACTCGAGACTATGAAGAAGATCGATCTCAGGACGGTTGTTCTCGATATCCCGCCGCAGGAAGTGATCACCAAGGACAACGTCACAACGAGGGTGAACGCTGTTGTGTACTACCGGGTGCTGGATCCGAGTAAGGCTGTGGTGCAGGTCGAGCACTATCCAACCGCAACCGCGCAGATGGCGCTCACGACGCTCAGGGGAGTTGTCGGGCAGGTGGAACTGGACGAGGTGCTCTCGGAGCGAGATAAGATCAACAAGCAGCTACAGGTGATAATCGACGAGGCTACCGATCCATGGGGGATCAAGGTTTCAGCTGTCGAGATCAAGGATGTCGAACTGCCTGAGACGATGCAGCGTGCGATGGCTTCGCAGGCAGAGGCAGAGCGGAACCGCAGAGCACGGATCATCAACGCGGAGGGTGAACTGCAGGCATCACTGAAACTGGCAGACGCTGCAAAGGTGATGGGTGAACAGGAGGGAGGGCTGTACCTCCGAACGCTGCAGACGATAAAGGATGCAACCGAGGAGAAGGCGACAACGGTCGTAATCCCGCTTCCAATCGAGATGTTGGGCGCGCTCGGGCTTAAGGGGAACAAGTAGTACAGTAAGGACAAGAAGTACCCACTTCAGATCAGAGGGTAAAACTGATAGCCACAGAGATCACGGAGTTTTCTTCTCTGTACCCTCTGCGGCATACATCAGAGTTTATGCCCCTACTTTTTGAAATGGATGCGACAAGGACAAGAATCAAAAACGCAATGAAACAGACAACACCCCTCCCCGCGCTCATGCTGCTGCTGGCTCTGCTTGTGATTGCGCCGGCATCCAGCAGCGCGTCTCAGTCAGTGATCTATGTGATCGAGGTGAACGATATGATAACTGCGGGTACAGAGATTGCGATCGCCCGCGGAATCGGTCATGCGGAAGATATCAATGCCGAGGCGGTATTGATCGAAATTGACACACCTGGCGGGCTTGTCACATCGATGGAGGGGATTGTGTCGGATATCGAGCGTTCGCGTGTGCCGGTGATTGTGTTTGTGCCCCAAGGGAAGCGAGCATTCTCTGCCGGCGCATTCACTCTTTTATCGGGACATATCGCCGCAATGGCGCCCGGAACCGCCACCGGCGCGGCAACGCCGATTGCAATAACACCCACCGGAACAACAGCGGTGGAGAACAAGACAATCAATGCGTATGCGGCTCGCATGCGCGGAATTGCTGAGAACAGAAACCGATCCGCGGAGGTTGCCGAGAAGTTCGTGACAGAGGGTCTCTCGCTGACCGCTGAAGAGGCGCTGGACCAGAACGTGATCGATATAATCGCAACCGACCGAGATGAGCTTATGGATTTGGCGGATGGCAGAACACTCAACGTTAGTGGCAGATCTGTTACTCTGCGAACACAGGATGCGTTATTCATCTCACAGGAGCCGCGACTGTCTGAATTGATCATCACTCTCCTCAGCAACCCGCAGATTGCGTTCGTGCTCTTTCTGATAGGGCTCTACGGGATCATATACGGCATCAAAGCTCCGGGGACGTACGTTCCCGAGATGGTTGGTGCAATTGCGATGATACTCGCGCTGTATGGTATGGGATTGTTCTCGGTCAGCACATTCGGCGTGCTATTAATCGTAGCAGGGGTGATACTCTTCATAGCCGAGGTCTTGACGCCGACGTTCGGGATACTGACGGTCGGCGGCATCACATGCATAGTTCTCGGGGCGATTCTCTTCCCCCAGGAGCCGTTCATGCCGCCGGAATGGATCAGCGATTTCAAGCGCCTTGTCTTTGTGACCGCAATTCTCTCGGCAGGGATAATCGTTGTCGGTCTCGGGCTTGTCATGAAAGCAAGGCTGCAGCAGCCGACAACCGGGCAGGAGGAGTTGATCGGCAAGGTTGTCAGGGTTGAGACTGATATCAGTTTTGAGGAGTATGGCACTGTTCAAGTTCATGGCGAGATATGGAGGGCATCCTCGTCAGAGCCGATACGGAAAGGAGAGAAGGCGGTTATCGTGGCTCTGGACGGGCTCACGCTGATTGTCGAACCGAAGAGTGGAGAGTCCTGACCATGGGTCTTTTGAAGGCGATGTACCGGGACTGGGGAATTGAGAACCTGCAAGACTCATCGATTTCTAAAATATAGTGTCGCATCAACCCTATAATGTTGTAAAGTATATATCATATATTCCCCATATTCAACCTGAGGGGATCAAACATGGAGATATACATCGTGACGCTTACTAATGGTGAGCGCGGAACCCTTAGAGCACGTACTTCAGAGGGAAAACATAAATCACAGAAAATTCTCAACGCTCTGATTCTACTTGGATAGCTTGCATCAGCAATAAACATCACTCTTGCCGCCGGGGGCTGGCGGGGGGTGCGGGCGAGCGAACGAGGCGCATCCGCAGGAAGCCCGCCATCCTGAACAAAACATGGAGAATAAAACTACAGAGGAGCACAGATGCGAAAAGTTGTGACTTCCCAGTCTTTTCCATCCTCTGATAGAATACAAGGTCGCAAAGGCAAAAGAGACGCCCGCTCGAACCCACAAACCTGTCATCACCAAAAAAAGCAGGGTGATTGCCGACGATATGCCGACTATCACCTGAGTTCTTCGTATCCCGGAACTCCGAGTACGTGCTTTGCCAGATATATGGCATCTGCAACATCGATTACGCCGCTGCCATCAACATCCGCGGCTCCCTCGATTATGTTCTCGAATCCCGGGATTCCGAGCACATGCTTCGCGAGACACGTGGCGTCGTGGAGATCCACCTTACCGTCGTTGTCAACATCACCGTTCGTTGCAGTGGTGTAGGTTCCGTTCATGATAATGTACGGCATCTCATCACCCACAAGGTTTGCCTTCTTGAATGTTGTCACGCTCAGGTTCAACGGAGATTTTGTGCCGGTGGGGCGACCTGTTGATGCGAACGTAACATTGGCGAGTGTGATTCTCCCGTTCAGTCCGGGATTATCCGTCTGGAACGCACCTATCCGCACCAGTCCATCACGAACGTACACAAAGTTCGGAAGGGTCTTATCAAAATCCCCGCCCACAACATTCGTAACGTTCACAACCGATGCGTTGAACGAGAGTCTTATGTCGCACGTGCCAACGTTTACGCCGTTCTCAATTACAATCGGTATGGTATCGTTGTCGGTGGCGTCACCGATTGAAATTGTGGTGACGTCTGAGTGTGATTGAACCGTGAACGATCCGTTGTGCAGCGTGTATTCTCTCTTGCTGTAGTCGGTAGCAAAGATCGTGCCGACCTCGATATTCAACGGGCTTACGTCGCCAGATACTCCCACCGCAGTGAGATTGACGTATGCGAGTGTTAGATCGCCACTCTGCCCGGATGCGCACACCGCATTCACATACACCCGCATCGAGTCGTTGTCAATGTTGTGTGCGAGCAGCTCCATATCCCCCCCCGTAACGCCGGTCACATGAAGAACCGAGGAATCGAATGTGATTGTGACCTCGCAACCACCCAGATCGTATGCGCCCGTGATCTGGATCGGTGCTGTGACCATGTCCCCTGGTTCAACAGTAAAATCAGCGATTCCGATTGTGGTCTCTGCGGTAGCGGACGCCAGCGATATCGAGAGAAACGCGAAGATGCTCAAACAGGTGAAGATGTGTCTTGTCCATTTAGTCATGTTAATCCGGATGTCATCAAAAAAATAAAAAAAGAGGGGAGGTCAGGGCTGAACTTCCAGCCCCGCCTCACACCTCATTAGGTACAGTGCGTCCATCAGGTCCACAACACCATCACCCTCAGGAACTCCGGCTATGCCCACGACATCACCAACCAGTATGCTCGGCGGATTCGAGGCTTCCGGTTCCAGTTCTGCCAGATATCTGGCTATGTACAGCACGTCCTTGCTGTCGATTACGTTGTCCCGGTATACATCGCCTCTCCTGAGAACGGTCAGCTCGATGCTTGCCGAACTGTCAGAGTTGTTTGCGTCGTCTGTGGCAGTGATCACCAGCAGGTTCGTCTCGTTGATGCCGTCGGTTGCGGTCACGTCCACAGTCCAGACGTCAGTTGTACCGATGCGCTCCATCGGCTGGACTTCTGATCCACCAATCGATGAGAGATCAATGGTTGCGCTTGAAACTCCGCTGTCGGCATCTGTCACCGTTGCAGTTATTGTGGTGACATCTGTACCAGGTGCTCTGGCTCTGCCATTGCCATTGAGTATCACATCAAGGCTTGCGGATACATCCGTGACTACTGGCGGTACCGTCTCGGTCATGATGGTGAACAAACCGTCGGTCACCGTGTAGTTGATTGGATTGTAGCCGGTATCCAGCAATTGATCGACTGTGATGTCCAGCAAACTCTCATCGCCCATACCGCCCACGGCAGTGAGTCGTACGTACGCAAATACCACATCTCCATTCAACCCTTCCGGATCAGCTGCATTCGCATACATCCAGCCAGTGCCGTTGTCGACGTTGGATGCGAGCAACTGCATATCTCCTGAAGTGACATCTGTCACATGAACGACTGATGAGTCGTACTCAAAGTCGATCGCGCAGCCGCTCAGATTCTCCGCACCAGCGATCATGATCGGCACGACAACACTCTCCCCCATATCAACGGTAATATCCTCTATGGATACCGTCGTAACGACGTCCGAGGCAACCAGCACGAATGGCGTTGCCGAGGCTGCGAAGTATGGCTTGTCGGATGCGCCGGTGTTGACCTTTCCTTCCGCATCATACGGCCCCACATCTGCGCCAGTTGTGTTAACCGTTACCTTGTACGCGAGTGTGGTGTACTGATCTTCCGACGCTGACTCGTAGCCATAGCCGTAACCATCATCAAACGCGTATCCCTGACCATATCCAGCGTATGGCGCGTAGCCATAGTTAGACTCATATCCGTTTCCACCATCGCTTCCACCTGTCCAGCCCTGTATCTCAACCAGTTCGATCTGGTAGTTGCCTATGGTTGTAGCTCCCCCGACTGTGGTGCCGACATCACTCAAAGCAAATGTCAGTTCCCCATCCGGTGATCCTTCGATGCTTGGAAGTCCTTCTATTGAGAAGTCAGCAATCGGGATTCTCTCGTTACCTCCAATC
>DAWR01000179.1 GCA_002506015.1 Candidatus Methanogasteraceae archaeon UBA261
ATACATTTAGAAACTATACAATACTTCTCCGGGCAAATGGGGGGTTATCGCCGCGAAAATGGCTGCCAGTTGGATAAACCGATCTGTGGATTCGATTTTATCTCTGGTAGTAACATTAGCCAGAATAAAGGAACAACAAGCAATTTCCTTTCCTGTTCGTCTTCCACGCAATATTTTCGGAGCAAATCAAAAAGCGGTTCTAGAAGCATCCGCAAGTTTTATCGCATCGCCTTATAGATAAAGAGCCACAGAATACCAGAACCGCCGGACACAGAAGGGGATCTGATACATGGACATGAGCCAAACAATCTTTGAGGACTGTACTGACGATCTTGGACCTGAGAAGATAATTCACATCTACGAACCCGTTGCAAAATTAAGAGCGATTGTGGTAATCGACAACGTCGCCGCAGGACCTGCCATTGGCGGCGTCCGGATAGCTCCGGATCTCACCACAACAGAGATAATGAGACTCGCAAGGGCGATGACACTCAAGAATGCTGCGGCAGGGCTCCCGCACGGGGGTGGCAAAGCCGGAATCATCGCGGACCCGAAGACGGTGGATAAAGAGTGCCTCATACGGACGTTCGCAAGAGCGATTGAATCTCTTCACGATTACATATCAGGTCCGGATATGTGCACTGATGAATGCTGCATGGCTTATATATTCGATGAAATAAAACGGGCTGTCGGTCTTCCGAGAGTGCTTGGCGGAATCCCTCTCGATGAGATTGGAGCCACCGGTTTCGGGGTCGCAGAATGTGCAGACGTTGCGAAGGAGTACATAGATCTGGATCTAAATGGCGCAAGACTCGTTATCGAGGGCTTCGGGAACGTGGGCAAGAATGCAGCGAGATTTCTCGAAGAGAAGGGAGCAATCCTTGTGGCTGCGAGCGATACGAGCGGAACTGTATATAATAAGGATGGGATCGATGTTTCGGGATTGATACGGGTGAAGGAAGAGACCGGGTCTGTCACCCATTACGAGGACGCGGAAAAGCTGAAGACAGAGAACCTCCTGAAGATACCCGGCGACATATTCGTTCCTGCTGCAAGACCTGACGTCATCGATGAGAGAAACGTCGGCACACTTGACACAAAGCTCGTGATCCAGGGTGCGAATATTGCGATAACACTCGGTGCCGAGAAGGCGCTTCACAATAGGGGTGTTCTATCGATCCCCGACTTCATAGCAAATGCGGGCGGCGTCATCGCGGCTGCGGTCGAATACAGGCACGGGAGCGAGAAAGAGGCTTTTTCCGAAATCAAGAGTAAAATAAGAGCGAACACAAAGAAAATCCTCGATAAAACGTACAGCGAGGGCTTGTATCCGCGGGATTCTGCTGAAATAATCGCAAAGGAACGGGTACTCTCTGCGATGAGCTACCGCAAATGCATATAACCCCCATGCTCTCAAAGGTCCTTGAACCGGATTCAATTGCGGTAATCGGCGCATCATCGAATCGTGAAAAATGGGGATACCGGATATTGGATAACATCCTATCGGGAGGGTACTCCGGAGCGGTTTATCCGGTGAACCCAAACGAAGACGCGGTTCTGGGGCTGAGATGCTATCCGTCAGTTCTTGACATCCCCCACAGAGTCGATCTCGGCATAATCGCAGTTCCTGCAGAGATTGTCCCCGCGGTTCTGAAGGCATGCGGGAGAAAAGACGCCCGGGGTGTTGTTATCGTATCAGCGGGATTCAGCGAAGTCGGAAACAGGGAACTTGAGAACAAGGTCCGCGATATTGCGAGGGACTACGAGATGCGGATGATCGGTCCGAACACGTTTGGCTTCATCAACACGCATCTGAACCTGAATGCGAGCATCATCCCGCAGATGCCAGAAACCGGTGGAATCTCGTTTGTGACCCAGAGCGGAACATTTGGGCTCGCACTTGTGGACTGGGCGGCAAGCCAGCAGATGGGACTCCACCTCGTTCTCGGAGTCGGGAACAAGGCAGACGTAGACGATTCCGACATTCTTGCGTATCTGAGTCCTGATCGGCACACAAAAACGATCATGATGTATATCGAAGGGATAAAGCGGGGGCGGCGATTCATCGATGTCGCAAGCAGAATTAGAAAGCCGGTAATCGCGCTCAAGACCGGGAGATCGCGGGCAGGAAGTAAGGCGGCACTCTCGCATACAGGCTCTCTTGCCGGCACCGACCGGATATACGACGGGGCATTCAAGCAGGCAGGGGTCATCCGTGCAGGGACAATCGAGGAGCTCTTTGATTCCGCACTTGCACTCTCAATCACTCCGCCCGCGGGTTGCGGCATCGGCATCATCTCAAACGGTGGCGGTGCTGCAATTCTCGCAGCAGATCTATGCGAAGACCTCGGGCTTAATCTCCCGGATATGTCAGAGCGTACGGTTCGGATGCTGAAAGGCGTGCTTCCGGCGATCGCAACGCCTGCGAATCCACTGGATACTGCCGGGTATGCGAGCTACAAGATGTTCAGGGATGTTACGGATATCATGCTCTCTGATCCGGGTATACACGCTCTTTTGGTGATATACGTCCATGCAGAGATGGTGGATCCGTGCCTGCCGGCAGAGGCAGTGATCGACGCGAGTGAAAGGTGCGATAAGCCGGTCTTAACATCCTGGATCGGTGGAAAAGATATTGGTACCGCGGTAAAACTACTGGAAGAGAACAGAATACCCAACTATCCGCTGCCAGAGCGTGCGGTAGTCGCATTGAATAATCTGGTGCGTTACAAAAGGATTTCGCAGAAGAGATGAAGATATTAACCGAACACGAATCGAAAAAACTGCTGACAGAGTACGGGATACCCGTAACACGAGAAGCTGTGGCAAGGAGCAGGGAGGCTGCGCTCATGCTTGCACGCGAGATCGGGTTTCCCGTTGCAATGAAGATCGCATCTCCTGATATCATGCATAAGCACGCTGCCGGGTGCGTCCTTCTCGATGTGGGGGCGCAGGATGTGGGCGCTGCATTCGATACGATCATTGAGCGTGCGAAGAAACACGCTCCGGATGCGAGAATCGATGGAGTTCTCGTCCAGGAGATGGTGCCGCGTGGAACAGAGATCGTGATCGGGATAAAATGCGATTCGCAGTTCGGTCATGCCGTGATGTTCGGGCTCGGCGGGGTCTTTGTCGAGGTGCTTGACGATGTCTCGTTTAGGATAGTCCCGCTTACAAAGCGGGATGCAATCGAGATGACTGAGGAGATCAGGGGGCACTCGATTTTGGCTGGATGCGACGTGGGCGCGATAGTTGATGCCATACTGAAGGTGTCTGAGATGGCTGCGAAAGAGAACATACTCGAACTCGACATAAACCCGCTCATCGCGTGCGAAAGAGGTGTGGTGGCTGTGGATGCCAGTGCGACAATCGGGGATCCCCCACACAACACGCGGCGGTTATACGTTCCGTATAGATAATCCCGTACCCCCCGCAATCTTCGACCAGATCGTTTTCGATGATTGCAAAGCTACGATCCCACCGCATGCACATTGCAGGCTTCTGCTCTCGCCCGCCCGACATACTCAACGATCTCATGAGCACACGAATCCGCATCCATAAGATCGCTTCGCACCACAATCTCGGGATTGAGCGGAGCCTCGTACTCAACATCCACGCCCGGAACGGTTCCGCCCTGTCCTGAGTGTGCATAGATTTTGGTTGGCGCATAACCCGCATCTCTGGACTGCTCTCTCTGCACGCAGACATCGAACGGGCACTCAATATATACTTCGATGAACCGCGGAATCAGTTCTCGTGCGAGGTTGCGATATCTGCGCCTGTTTGCAGTCGCATCGATTATCACGGTTATTCCGGAGTTAACAAGCAGGTGTGCCATGTATGCAAGCGAGGCATAGACGATGTTTCGCTCTTCTTCGGTGTACTGCGGAGTTGGTGTTATCACCTTCCGCACCCGGTCAAGCTGGAGGTGCGTAACATCCGCTCCAAGCAATTCAGCAACCTTCGTTGCGATCGTGGTCTTCCCGCAGCCCGGAACGCCTGTTATCCAGATCGCATACGCATCATTTACCTGTACGTTACCGCCCATTTTAGAAACTCCCCTGTTGGAAACTCGTGAATCGTGGTTGCGATGATTATTCCGTCCCCGTTTTCCTTTGAAACGAGAATTGGCATTCCGTTTCCCTTCAATATCACATCGCAGTCCGCCTCTGTGAAGTACCCGTCACACTCGGCGCAATCCCCTGCAAAGATGGATCTGCACGCATGCTCCGCCGCAACCTCTATATCAACAGAGCCGTACTGTTCCCTGTATTTCAGCGTGAACGGAAGCCATTGGTACGTGTACTCAGGAACCAGTGCGCCATACACAACAAGCACGCCGCCATTTCTTACGAATCTGTCAAAAAAACTCCTGTTCGCCGCAATCCCGCGTAACACTCCTGTGTACTCTGTGTTCGCAAACCCTGTTGGGATGATCATGACTCTGGATTCCGGGAGCGGCATGAAGGGGTTGGCAATAGCGCTCGCGGGCACACGCTGGTACGAGAGCCCGTGCTCAACAAAGAGCTTCTCAAAGAGCAGATCACCATCCCAGATCAGTGTGATGTCAGGCATCGCATGCCCCTCCGTTCTCTTGATTCATGATCGCCGCCATAACCAAACGTATCCTGCACTGGTATATAAATTCGTCTGAGCTACCAGTGTACCCGATTCATTCCGGGGCAGCGAATGATGAGACACCATGCCACTGGTCCACCGATCACTGCAGCGATTCCAGCGCGGACGCAACCATCTGCCTGTACTGTTCGAGATCCAGCGAATAATGTTCCGTAACCATCTCAAGATGCGGTGAGCTTCCGTTTTCCAGTTCCTTGATCCGGTCGAGCGTCTGTCTCGCAGTCTCCAGTATCCATCGATTTCGGGTCTCCGCATCCACAACCGAGATTGTCTCGGGGCGGATCGATGTGATCACACGCTCGTCCTCGGTCGTGTATACGCCGATCTTGCCGACCACTGCCAGAAATTCGGGAACGAATGCGTCTGTGAGCACGCGGGTGGCATCAAGCTGGTACTGCCCGGCATACGCGAAGAACGTGCCAGTCGGGTCAGATATGCGTGCCCGCCAGTACTCGGCATCGGTGCCGATGTCTTCCTTTTCCGTCAGTGTGCCGACTACAAAGACGCGGTTAACCTTCGCGCCCGTTGGTGTCAGCACATACTGGGGCGCATAGATATCCTCAAGATCACGTTCCAGTGCTACCGCGGTATCCCGGAGTTCCTGTGCAAAGATCCGGTATGCCACTTCCCTTGCGAAACTAGCCATTTAGGTCACCTCCTGGAGTATAGCGTCAATCGCGGAAGCAGGGATCGCCTCCAGCAACTGGACACTCTCAACGAGCAGATATCGGTCAAGGACGCTCCCGGTCATAGTGTAGTATCTGCCAAGCAGCCGTTTCTTCATCTCATCCAGAACCACGCTATGGTCAAGCGCGTCCACAGCCATCTCCTTTGCCTCGTCGAGCGTAATCCCACTCACATTCTCTGTTATCTCACGGTTGAAGAGCGCCTCCTGTACCTCGTGCCCGTTATCCATCACGGCTTTGATGCGGAGATCGTGGGTACCCTCCACATTCCCGTGTTCCGTGCACGTCCCTTTTATGAGTGCGCGGTTGCAGATCGGGCATCGCCTGATCAGTCCGGAGCCATCCTGAATATGGACCATGGCGCCTGTGAACTCTGCGGTGGCGTATCCGACCTCAATATCCTCGTCCAGTTCACTAATTACTGCGTTCTTGTTGAATTTCACGCTGAACCGTCCCTCATACTCATCGGTCACCAGATTCTCAAAGGAATAGCTCCCCCCCTCCTCAAGAGGCGGTAACTCGGATTTTGCCCACTTCACAAACTTGATCGTTCCTGTTTCATCTCCAACGACTCCGACCTGATCAATCGAATCATGTTCGCTGTCCCACAACTGCGTAACCTTCGCACGCAGATTAACCCACTTGCCACTCTCGTTTATGTT
>DAWR01000150.1:0-908 GCA_002506015.1 Candidatus Methanogasteraceae archaeon UBA261
AGGCTTACGATGAAGCAAAATAAGTTAATGGAACTGACTCCTGACAAATGGGGACTGCTCGTTTATTTGAGCGATCACGATGCAGGAGTGGACTTAACAACTGTAAAACGATTTATGAGTGATATTGCAAAGTCCAGATTGGCACTTGCAGAAGATAACCTCTCTGTCGCGGAGAAACTTCTAAAAACCGGTTTAAGCAACCGAACCGTGATTCATAAATCGTATTATTCGATGTACCATGCTGCAAGGTCTGCGGTGTATGTACAGATGCAACTTGATGTCAAGAAGCATAGATCACTGGTGGACAAGTTCAAAAAACTGTTTATACGGCAGTTTGGAGATGAAACACTCGCGAATCAGATGAATGCATGGAGAATGGATCGTATAAAGAGCGATTATGATCCGAGTATGGAGGTTATGGGAGGGACGTGCAAATCTGCGATATCAGATGCTGCCATGATCGTTGACACCTGTAAAAATCTTGTGGAGGGATTTTAGATGGATAAAGAAGAAATTATAAAAATAATTAAGAATGAGGTTTCAAAGGAGTTTGGAGCAGAAAGGATAAAGGATATCGAATATTTTGGACCTTACGAAGACGAGGATCTTGATGTGATCGTTTATGTCGAGGGAATTGATGATCGCAAGGATACAGTAGGTGTGGGCATGCGGCTGTTTGACATGTTCCTTGAGATGGATCTCGATGTTCCACTTCGTATAACAAGAGCAAAGGACGGTATGGGCGAGGAGGCGGCGGCATGACCCGCCTGCTGCTGGTGGCTGCGGTGGCGATCGTGGCGGTTTTTGCGGCGGGCGTGGTGTCGGGCGCTGGTGCTGAGTGGGATGCGTATCCGGGCGCGGGCACGTATGCCGATAATGTGGATGTGGTGACGGGGGTGACAGCATGA
>DAWR01000150.1:924-6306 GCA_002506015.1 Candidatus Methanogasteraceae archaeon UBA261
ATTGCGCTCATCACTGCTGCCGCGTGCATGGCAAGCGCGGGAGTGGGCGCGGCGGATGAGGTGAATGTGACGTTTGAAGGGCATTTCGGCGGCGAAACGGAGGTAGTTGCGGTATCTGGGAATTATGCATACATTGGGCGGGGGCAGGATCTTGTTGTGCTTGATGTAAGCAGTCCGGCTTTGCCTGTAGAATTGGAGATGGTTATGACCACCTCTATTACGGATGTCACGGTATCAGGTGATTATGCGTACGTAACTGCTGGTTCTAATGGTCTTGCGATCATGGACGTTAGCAACAAATCAGCACCAACACTTGCAGGAAGTTATGACTTAGGCGAAGCACGGGGCGTTGCCGTAGTAGGTGGTTATGCATACGTAGCTGATTGGTGGAACGGTCTTGTGATTCTGCGCACCGATGCATCAGGCGCAGACACCACCCACCCCACAATCACTATCATCTCGCCCTCTCCAAACACCCCACCCACACATCTACAACCACAGTCGCAGGCACAGCCTCTGACGCATCAGGCATCGCATCGGTCACAGTGAACGGCGAGATAGCCAATGGCACGCTCGACTGGAGCGCAACTGTCACGCTCACGGAAGGCGAGAACACGATTCTCGTGATTGCGACTGACTGTGCAGGGCTTACCACGACTGCGGCGGTCACGGTGCGCTACGAACTCATACGCGGCGACCTCAACGGCGACAACCGGATCACCATAGCAGACGCAGCGATCGCGCTTTGGATCGCAGCCACCGACGCACACAACCCAGCCGCGGACGTCAGCGGCGACGACCGCGTCACCTCGCTCGACGCTCTCATGATCCTGCGAGCTGCGGCTGGCATGATAGAACTATAAATCGCGCTCCGCTGCCTGCATTTAACAGAACAGTGACACGTATCAGTGCCGCAGAGCTGCGAAACACCTCTCCAAGAGTGCATGCAGTTTTATCCCAAGTCTCTACTGACGCTGGATGGGGTGGGGATGCTCGAGAGGTAGTGGCTGGGGTGTAGTTGAGGTGATGCAGAGGTGTAAAAATAAAAAGGGGATTACTCCCCTGACACCTCATCGTAGAAACTCGTATCGAAGAGATCCTCCGCAGTAAGCGGCTCCTCTATGTATCCAAGCTCATAGAGGACCGTTGCATATTCAAGTGCGTCGTCCAGCTCGAGGTGCGGATCTGTGATCCACTCACCATCCCATGTCTCAAACGAATGCTTGACCACGTCGATATCGTACCCGATCTTATCAGCGAATATTTGGGAGGATTCGTTCTGGTTCTCGTTGAGATACGCAGTCGCTCGGATATGCGTGCGTATGATCTGCTTAACCATCTCGGGGTTGTTTTCGATCAACTCGTCACTCACAACGAGACAGCAGCACGCATGACCCGGCCACATCTCTCCGGAAGTGACAACACTTCTGCCGTCACCCGCAAGTTCGATCACTGCGGGACCGGGGTGTGGCAGGAAGACGCAGTCCACCGCATCTGTCGAAATCGCAGCAATTGCGTCAGCAGGCCCCATCGGCACAATCTCAACATCCTCGATCGCAACATCGTTGTCGGTCAGGAACTTCCTGAAGACTGTGTCCTGAATCGATCCTGACGGGAACGTCGCGATCTTGAGCCCGATGAGATCGGATGGTGAGGTATAGTTGACCTCAGGTCTGAGAACAAGATCAGATCCCTGTGTCTGTACACCGGCAACGATCTTTGCCTTCAAGCCCTGCGCAATCGCCGTAATCGGCGGAGCGGTGCCAACATACGCAATATCAAGGTGACCACCCATCATGGCAGTCATCTCAGGGGGTCCTGATGCGAACTGGTAATCGCTGACCTCGGTCACTCCGAACTCGGCGAGATCAGACTTCCACCAGCCATTCTCCATCGCAATCATGTGTGCGATCTGATGGGTGCTTGGCTGGTATCCAATGCGAAGATGCGTTATCGCCACGTCTTCGCCGGTCGTCTCGTGCCCTGTAGCCCCATCTTCTGTAGTTCCTTCTTCTATCGTCTCTGGCTGTTCGACACAGCCGGAGAATGCTACAAGTGCTATTATAGCCAGAATTACTATCACTTTCTTCATTTTATTCACTCATTGGTTATTATAGCCATCATGCCAGGGATATTCCCTATTCATGCTTCAGAAATTATCGCCCCACCGTCCCCGATCATCTGAGCCAGCTGCAGGCTCGCCTGCCGGTCATCGGTTCCGGGCCCAAGAATGTACACATAATTACCGCTTGACCAGACGTACCCATATCTAACTCCATCACCCTGCGGTTTCATCCTGACTTCGGTCGCCTCGTGTCCATTGAACTCCACCGACCCAAAGCGAGAGACCGTCTTCGACGGGTTTTTCTCGAAGGCTGGCTGGTTCTTGTAGTTTTCGACAGCGTTTGCTGCATTCACCGAATCGGTACACTCGGCAATCGTTATATGCACATCGTAAAGTCCATCGTTGAATATGTATATTCCCTGAGCTGCGTGTATATCTCCGATACTTAGATTTCCTGAGACCATTGAAAGGGCTTCTTCGGTCGCATTTAAACTCCCTGGTGTGTTCTCATCAATTACAGCTCTCAGTTCGAATGTGCCCGGGAGGTCGTCACTCGGAAGCAGATCTGCTATGCTCTGCGGCGCAGAGGTCGTTGGCACCGGTGTTTTGGTCGGGGTCGGTACTGGTGGTACCGGTGTATCCGGAGCGTCCGGAACAATGCAGCCACACGCGGCGACTGCCAGTGTGACAGCCAGAACCAGAATTAAGGTCATATTGGTTGTTTTCATGTTATATCTCCTCTATCGATGCTTCTCTCCTGAATTAGTTGCATAACGTCGTCATGATCGCCGATTTTCTTGAATTCGCTTTCCTTGATCAGCACGGTGTCGTCAATGTGTGTGTGTTTGCAGCCCCCCTTCACGATGTACAGGGACTTTGTGCCTGTAACAACCGAGATGCTGCTCATCAGATGGGCGTTCTTTGCCATCGTCCGGTTGTATCCGCTGATTCCAGTTAGCACCGTGTTGCACACGCCATCGTCCGACACAGCGGCAAAAGGCGCCTGTTTCGCGGGAACCACAACAAATCCAAGCGGTGTGAGCAGAAGCGATACCTCGCCGGGTTCCGATGTGGTTGCGGATGCGGATGCGCGATCCTGCCCGGTCGAGAAAATCCTGATCGGGCAGACGAACTCGGAGTTGAGGACCTCCTCGAGACGGAGTACCACATCAACTGATGCGTCCATCTCCTCCTCCTCGTATTTGCTGATCGTCCTCCGCGATATTCCAAGTTCCGTTGCAAGTTCCCCGAGCGAGATGTTTCGTGCGATGCGAATGTCTTTCAGGTGTTCACCATCGATGCTGACATAGAGTCCGCCCGGCGCGGCATAGATCAGCGGGGGCACACCCTCAACAAAACAGTCGTAGAGCGTGGTGGGGCTAATTGAAGGGATGCCGTGTCTGAAGTACGCCACACCATCCTCAAGCACCTGATTGCGCGACCTGCTTCCGATCACGAGAGGGCTTCCATTGAGGCAACCTGATAGATGCTTCATCGCAAGCGCGGTTGGTGCATTCAAGCCATCGACATTCGAGAAGACGCGGAGCAGCAGGAGGATGCCTTGACGCCGTGCAGCCAGATCGAAGCTCCGGGGTCTGATGTTGCACCGCTCAGAGAGTGTGAATCCTGCCCGGGTCAGAATCTCGATGACTCTCTGTGTAAGCTCCTCCTTGTTCATCAGGATTCCATGTACAATGGCCTGAATATAAATGTTTGTTTGGGTGCGCTGGGGTGGTAGGTCATGCACAGCCGGGTGAACCGTGCAGATGCGAAACCAAGGGTACTGAACGCGAATGTCGAGAGGTCTGCAAGACCCAACGTCGGCGCGATAGTCTCGCAGGTTTAGATACCTTTAAATCATTGTGCGCCATAAACGTACTCGATGGGCTCGTAGATCAGTTGGAAGATCGCTGCCTTTGCAAGGCAGAGGCCCTGGGTTCGAGTCCCAGCGGGTCCATGATGAATGCGAAGATTACTTGGATTAAGGCGGACACTGGCAATTGGGATGCGCAGAAGGACCGGATCACTACCAGTCTTGAGTCCGGTGTGGAGTGCGTGCTCACATCACCGGATCATATCGAGAATGTGCGTGAACTCGGGGACATCATGGTGGCGTCGCCGCTCGAAGGCGATGCCGCACCGGATATTGTTGTTGTTGGCATAAATGGAGAAGGCGATGGGACAAATCCACTTCCGAGTGAGTTAACGGGGTCGATGGATATCATCACCGCTGAACAGTTATCTTCAGAGGGAAAAGTGGTTGCAGGATACGTTGTCATTCACAACAAGGAATACGAACGGTTTGCAACTGAGATGGGGCGCGTTTGCGACTATTTGATCACAGTGGGCACCGACTGGAAGGTGATTCCGCTTGAAAACCTGATTGCAAGTCTCTTTGATGAAGATGTAAAGATCATTACAGGCGTTCAAGATTCCGGAGAGGCAAAACTCGCACTCGAAACACTTGAGCACGGCGCGGACGGCGTTCTGATCGATACCGATGATCCCTCTGAGCTCAAGCGCATAACAGCCACTGTCGAGCGCGCGGGCGCGGAGACGTTGTCGTTGCAGGTCGCAACGGTGACCGCGGTCGAACCGAAAGGTATGGGTGACCGAGTCTGTGTGGACACATGCTCGCTCATGGCCGTTGGAGAGGGGATGCTTGTCGGATCACAGTCAAACGGGCTATTTTTGATACAATCTGAGGCAGAAGACAGCCCGTACGTGGCATCCCGTCCGTTCAGGGTCAATGCGGGCGCGGTTCACGCGTATGTGCGGGTCGGCGAGAAGACGCGTTACCTATCAGAACTCGGCGCAGGCGACGCAGTGACCACGGTTGACGCAAATGGCGAGCAGAAGGATGCAATTGTGGGAAGGGTCAAGATCGAGAAACGACCGCTCACGCTTGTTGTGGCTGAAGTCGAGGGAAATGTGATAAAGACGCTTCTGCAGAACGCCGAGACGATAAAACTCGTCGGTCCCAGAGGCGTTCCGATATCGATTGCAAATCTTAAGGTCGGCGATGAGGTGCTGGTTCGCTTTGAGGATTCGGCACGGCACTTTGGCATGAAGATCGATGAGACGATAATCGAGAAGTAGTGTCTAGCCAACTTAATTTTTCTGGTTGTCAAGTATGACCATAGCACACCTCTTGTTCAGGGGTAATTGCCCCGAGGTTACTATTGAAGCCCCTCACGGAACCGGACTTGAAGATTTCTCCAGATCCGGCTTCTAACAGACGCACATCCTCTACAGACTCAGGTGTACAGCGAGTGATATATCTTCAGGCTTTTGAGAGTACATTGAACCATCAAAAA
>DAWR01000148.1 GCA_002506015.1 Candidatus Methanogasteraceae archaeon UBA261
CGCACCATTGGATCATTGTCATGCAGTGCATCTATAAGTAGTTCTATAGCCCTTTCATCTCCAATCATCCCACGTGTGCATGCTGCTTTGTGTACCAGCCCCGTATCTTCGGAGTTATGAAGTTCCATTAACGCATCAGTAGCTCTATTTCCGATATGTACAAAAAATTTCACAGCCATCGCTTTTTCCAGATCAAATCTACTATCGACCTTATCCAGCAGTAGAGCGCACAGGTTCCCCACTCTGCGATCATCCACGTGCGCAGCCAACTTTGCGGCAAGAAATATCTCGTCAGCATCGATTACATCGTCAATCAACTCATCAGGGCGTTCCGTGATCTCCGAGAGAAAGACCAGCGTATCCTCCCATTTAGGATGAAAAAACGATTCTGATATATCGTAGCCATCTTCGAACATCTCTTTCAACTCAACTGCCGCGAAATACTCCTGAAAACTCTGGTGAAACCCAAAACGTACCTCCCCACCATCTTTATGTAAAAGCCCAAGTCCAAAGCAGTCCTCCAGTATCTGCTCTGCGCTGACCCCCCTGTATCGCTCAGGAGCGGTGCAAGAGCCAGCAACATCCAATGCGCCGCCATAATCCAAACGAACCGTGTTCTCCTTCTGCATCGAGAATGCAAGTTCCTTCAGAACGTCCCTTACAAGCTGCTCATTCGATGATAACACCCTACCCTTCTCTCGATAATGGGTGATGATACCTTCAACCGACTCACGATATATCCCAGCCCGGTCATCAGCTATTTTATCGTTCTCTTGCAGCCAGATGACAAGATGCAGCATCATTGGGTTTTTGCACAGGAGTTTCAGCCGCTCATTCCGGTGATCGAAGATGCGGATGATGAGTGTGTCTGCTTTGTCTCCCTCGCCGAGATATTTGTGGAGGTATCTTTTTATTTTAGGGTCATCGAGTTCCACAAGCTCAGAGACCTTGCAACTACTCTTAAATCCCTCAAAAAACCCGGGTCTTGACGAAAGCACAAATTCGCATCGCGAAAACCCGGACATGAAATTTTGAATCTCTGCTACCGGCTCAAAGTCTTCTGAACCTCCGAGCAGGTCGAGACCGTCGAGAAAGATCGCGAGTTTTCCATCATCCGACAGTTCTTTGAAATCCCCCTCTTCGAGTCCGTTTTCGTGTGCAATCATGAGCACATGATCGTAAAACATCCCTCGTTTGAACCGCCCGAGATCGACATAGAGCGGTATCAGCCGTTCTGCACCCTCCAGATAGTTCTCAGCATAAACGAGAGTGAGCCATTTCAAGGTGGTGGTCTTGCCCATGCCGGATGCGCCCGAGATGATTAACCGCCCCTCCTGCTCCACAACATCTTTCACATCGAGTTCACCCCTGCCGCCACCTTCATCCTGCAGGCGCACGGACCTGAGAAAGGGTTCTTTTGCGTCGAGGTGAGTGTACAGCAAGTCCCACTGGCTAATATCGGGGTTGTTTATCACTTGACGCAGATATTCTTCGATGTGGTCTGGCATGACGGTGTTTGTACGTGTATTATGAGATTTCAATGTTTTGTTTCGCTGACCAACGAGGTTTACATCAAATCTCTCAACTCGTCCTTGCTGATCTCTGCCTGTCTTAAAATTTCTAATAGCGTCCCCTTTGGCAGATTTTTATTATGAAGCGGAACTATCACCCTCCTTTTCGTTTTGGGATTGTAGTATATGTGGTGACTTCCTTTAATTCGATCCAGTACAAATCCCTGGCTCTCCAGAATCTTGATGATCTTCTTCGGGGCAAGAGAGGGGAGTTTAGGCATATTGCGCCTGAGCTTCTATGTTCAGGATGTACTCCAGCATTCCTTCGGATGTAGGTATCTCCTCGCCATGCTCAACAAGGCTCTCAATATAAAGTTCGATTGCCTCCCGTGCCATCTCTATTGACTCATCTATCGTGTCTCCATAAGTGACGCAACCGGGAAGCGAAGGGACTGTTACCGTATAACCTCCTTCCGGCTCTCTTTTAAGCAGGATTCTGTAGCTTAATGTCTTCATTGTTAATGTTTTATGCCGCGCCATGTAATAAAAATTTCGATATCGAGAACACTGTGGCGTGATGATCTGATGACACTCACCGAAGAAGCGGCGAAGGTCTCTGAGATCGCTTACGTGATGGATGCGTACCGGGACGCGGCAGAGGCTGTGCTGGACGGGTGAATTTTGGATTGTTGAATTAAGGCTCCGCGTCTGTGGGGCGCGGAGCCGGGGGCGGTCTTGTTGATACGATTAGAGGGTTATAGTGGTCGCGTCACCCCAGCCCCGATCCCTGAGATCCGTACCAACAAATAAATACGCAACAATGCGAGCAAAGCGCGTTTCATCACTCTGCCGCAAGCAACGCTTCACTCAAACCCCATATTCATCCAGGGTCCCATCGAGCAAGATCTCGCTGTACCCGCCCAGATCGGCAAGGCGCTCCCGGTGATCTGCGAGCAGCTCCCTCTCGCTCTGCACATACTCGCCCGGAACCAGTTCGTCGCCGCAGTGCTCAACCAGCCGCCGGATGCTCTCAAGAGTCGTGTCAAGATGGAATTGCAGCCCGATGACCCTGCCGCCTCCGTACTCAAACGCCTGATTCCGGCACGCATCCGACTCTGCGATCCATGTTGCGCCCGGCGGCAGGTCAAACGTGTCGCCGTGCCAGTGAAACGCTGAGAACCATTCCGGGAGGCGGCTGAACACCCGGGATTTGCTGGCAGCGTCAGTGAGCCGCACGTCGAACCACCCGATCTCGGGGCACTGGTTCTTGTGGATCTTCGCGCCGAGAACGCTTGCGATCAGCTGGGCGCCGAGGCAGACTCCAAGAACGATCTTTCCGGCGTCGATCGCGTCTCTGATGAAGACTTTTTCTCGGGCAAGCCAGCGGAACCTGTCTTCCTCGTAGATGTTCATCGGACCGCCCATTACGATCAACCAGTCGAATTCTTCCGGTTCCGGTAGTGGCTCGTTGTTGTAGAGTTGTGTGTCCGATATCTGATGCCCTTTTGAGAGCGCCCAGTTTTCGATGTTTCCCAGTCCCTCGAACGGGACGTGCTGCAGGTAATGGATTCTCATCACAGTTTCCTCCTTTCAATACTAATCGTGGACAGAACTTCTCAAAGGTTTTTTGCTATCAGTCCATGAGCAAAACGCAAATCCTGCCAAGGTTGCCCCGCCCAATCAAGCACCGTTCCATTCCTCGCAATCGATCGGGTTATCCCAGAATTCAAGTGTGCTTTCGGATGCCCCCGTTAGATCGCTGAAGTCGTCCGGGTTTTCGTCGAGTTTGATATGCGGGGGTGTTTTGTTCAGGGTCATGGTTATCCCTTTTTCATTGGTGCCGGTTTCGGGAGCTTTTTGATGGCATTTTCGAAATCCTCTTCTACTGGCGAAGGAAGGTTGATCTGCATGGTGCGGTGTTTTTCGTATTCGAGCTGTGCTCTGGTGAGTGCCTGCTCGTGTGAGATCTTTCCAGCATGGGTAAGTAGCTCACGACCACTCAATTTCAGGAAAAAATCAAGTTTGGTGATCCAGTCACTCATATACATGGGCTTGCGTTCCAACGCCTGGATTTCAGCAAATTCCAGATATGCCATGACAATTCGGTTGAGTATGTCGAGCTCTTCGGAGTTCAGGTAGTTCTTGGCGATGCCTGATTCGCTTTTGCTGATTGTGTTGCCTGTCCAGTTGGTGAGACCCATTTTTTTTCTGGTCGAGTCTGCGCGTTGGTACACGATCTCTGCTGCAGTCTTGCCGTGGGCAGCCCAGTGCATTTTATTCTGCACTGTTGCGAAAAAGAGCTGGGAGGTCTCAGCTCGCGGATCGTAGTTGATGCTGGTGGCGTAGATGTCCAGTACTTTGCGCCAGAACACTTTTTCCGATGAGCGTATGTCCCGGATGCGTGCCAGCAGCTCTTCGAAGTAGTTGCCACCACCCGCCTGCTTGAGCCGGTCATCGTCAAGAGCAAAGCCCTTGATTATAAACTCACGCAACCGCTTTGTCGCCCAGATGCGGAATTGCGTGCCACGATGGGATTTTACCCGGTAGCCAACAGAGATTACGACATCAAGGTTATAATAATCGACCCGGTACGTTTTACCGTCCGCCGCAGTTGTTGCAAAATTTGCAACAACTGAATCAGGAACCAGTTCGCGTTCTTCAAACACGTTCTTGATGTGGCGGGAGATCACAGATTTGTCTCTTTGGAACAGCTCCGCCATCTGCTTAAGCGAGAGCCAGCAGGTCTCGCCGCTAAAACTCACTTCCAGGCGACTCTGTCCGTCTTCCGTCTGGTAGAGGAGGATTTCGGTCTCTTCGGGTTGAGCTGGGGGGTCAGGGGTCATGAAACTTTACGCTCTTCTTAATCCTGATTTCATACATCCTGTTTCAACCTGTGCCTCCGATACCCCCCATAATCCATCGTTTCTTCGGTTTTCAGCACTTCAAAATCCATAGCGTCTTCGTAATCTTCCAACATCCTCATCACTGCTTCAAATGTTGGGATATCCATAATAACTCCCCCTTTCTCGTTATTTTGGTACACATATTGCAAATTCTCTTCTTTTATCTTAAGCATCTTCATCCTCCCTATCTACTTTAAAATCTATTCAGCAACACACCATTTAAGGGTTACGATTTTCCGATTCTCCTTCTGTTTGCCCGCCATTCCACCAATCATCATAAAAAACCAAACCGCGGCAAAGCGCCCCATAGAGGCGCCTTGCCACAAACCAAAGTCCCTAACGCCTGGGTTACCTTCACGTCGACCTTGGACAGAACCGCTCGAGCCCGAGCAACTCAGCGACCCCCGCGATGCTGATCCCATAAAAGACCGCCTTCTCCTGCACCATCTCCAGTATCGGCTCGAGGGTCCCGTTAACGGCAGTCGTTCCCGTAACAAGCGCCAGATCGCACCATTCCAGTGCCCCCTCCGCATCCGTACTGCCGTCCAGCACGACAACACCGAATTTCTCCTTTCCGATATTCTCCGGGTCCATATCCAGTATCTTGAGATCATGCCGCTCAGAACAGCGCCGTGCGTGCACCGGCTGAAATCCAACCAGTGCGATCCTTGACCCCTTGTGCCCCTCGAGAAACTCAAGGAGATCCAGACCGCACTCCTCAGGACCCCCATCCTTGCAGTGAACGCTCCCCTCGATCATCCCGAGGTTTCGCATCACCGCGTTCAGTGTTGCAACAAAGATCGCTCTCCTGTAGTTGTTGTTTAGTTCCATGGTGAGGACATCCTGAAGCGTCCCCTCAAAGTCGCCGTACATGTCTGTGAATGCCTGTCCGAAACTACCTCTGAACTC
>DAWR01000003.1 GCA_002506015.1 Candidatus Methanogasteraceae archaeon UBA261
CATTCGATATGGAGGATGTGCCCTTTGCAATCCGGCTGGCAGAGGAACTGAGTGCTGCGGACGGCAATTTCGCAATCAAGATCGGGAGACCGCTCGAGATGCAGACCGGAAAGGAGGTAATCTCAAAAGTCAGAGACGCTACAGACATTCCGATCGTCTACGATGGAAAGATTGCGGATATCCCATACATCAGCGCAAAGATTGCGGAGATTGCGTATGATGCGGGCGCGGATGCCGTCATCATGCATGCGTTTGTTGGTGCGGATGTGGTGCGCGAGGTCGTGAATCTGAGAGGGGGCGATGTGATAACGGTAATTGAGATGACGCACCTGGGTTCTGTTGAATACCTCGAGAACGTATCAGAGAAGCTCATCAGAAAAACAGCAGAGATCGGCGTTGATGGGATTGTTCTGCCTGCCACGCGTCCTGAAAGAGTGAGCGCACTCTCGGGGCTGCTCAATAGCGGTGACGGTAGCGGTGGTGATAGTGAGACCTACATCATATCCCCTGGCATTCACGCGCAGGGCGCAGAGCCGGGTGATGCGATCGCGAACGGGTCCGACTACGAGGTTGTCGGGCGGGCGATCTACCAGTCAGAAGATCCGAAAGAGTCAGCAGAGCAGATCTACAGGCAGGCAATCTCCCGGTTGGGGGGTGTTTAGCAGTGAAACAACACCAGAAGGATTTTTTGACGCACCTGCTCGAGTCGGGCGCAATAAAATTCGGAGAGTTCAAATTGAAGAGCGGGAGGATCTCGCCATACTTCGTAAACATCGCAACAGCGATTAACAGCGGCAGAAGGGCATCAAAGACAACGGAGGCTTATGCCGCAGAGATTGTGGATGGTGCGGTCGGAACCGGTTTTGATTACATCCATGGTCCCGCGTACAAGGGAATTCCGCTCTCGGCACTGATCGCAGAGAAACTCTGGAGCATGCATGGAATAGATGTCCGCTGGGGCTATGATCGGAAGGAAGCGAAGCGGTATGGAGATCCGGCAGATCAGAACATCGTGGGCGAGGTTCGGGACGGGGATTCTGTTCTGATGGTGGATGATGTGGTTGTGACCGGGAAGGCAAAGATCGACAACTGGGCGAAACTGACCGGTTATAGGGACGTGCGTCCGGACGGCATCCTGATTGCGGTCGATCGAGAGGAGATTGACGAGGCAGGCGCGAGTACCACTGAGATCCTTGCGAACTCCGGGATGACTGTGTATCCGATACTCCGGATAACTGAGATATTCGATTATCTGCTGAACAGGACGGTCAACGGGTCTGTGTACGTGGACGATCGGATAAAAGCGGTGTTCGATGAGTATTTTGGTAAATATGGGGTACATTAGTCTCGGCGCTTGCAGCCAGAGACCAGCATCCCAAAACTTTAGATACAAACATTACATAGGGATATTGATGGTTTTCAGTTCGCACAGTGTGGATGTAGATGTGGACGTGATCCGGAAAATAGACGATCTGCTGGAGCATACAGGGACTGATCTGCAGAGCCGGCACAGGACGTTCAGAGAGGATCTGAGAGATATTGCGCACGGAAGCGGAAGCGATCCCGTGGATCTGACACTCTGGATGGAGGAGGGCAACGGAAAGGTGGTGAGCGAGGTTCTGACGCTACCTCGTCCCATGTTTGATCCCGGAACAGAGCGGTACACCAGACTGATTGAGTATATAGCGGTCTGTCTGAATATCCGGGGGGAGACTCTCGGAATAAAGCAGATCGGGATAGAAGCCAGCACCGATACGAGTACCGGGGCACGCACCGGTGCAGGTGTTGGTGCTGGTGTTGACATTGACCGATTCTCAATCGAGGTGAGAAGATACTTTGAGAAGGAGTTCTTCATCACACGTCTTGATGCGAACTTTGGCAGACCTATGCGGTGGCGGAAAGGGAGACTCGAGCAGGGGGAGGTCAGAATCGGGCAGGTCAGGTCAGGAAGATACGATCAGGGGGCTGCACTGGGGCTGGTTGTTACGGGAACCGACATCAAGACGGTTGCTCTTGAGAGCGGCAATGTCGTGTACCGGAAGGAGGTTGCAATCGGAGAGGAGATGCCACTTGAGGAATTGCTCGATCACTGCCTCGCGGAGGCGGCTCTGGCAGTCGGAATCCAGGAACGGGAGCTGGAGGATATCTACATCGGCGTTCCAGGTCCGGTTGACCCGTGGGGCAACATCGTGAGGATCCCTGCGATGAAGGTCGTAACCAAGGAGTCGCTGGAGCGTTTGCAGCAGAAGTACCCGAATGCCCGGTTCATCAATGACGCCAACGTGGAGGCGGTGTATCACAGAATCGTCTGGGCAAGCGATATCACAATCGCGACTGATCAGCCAACTGTAGGACTCGTTCTGAGAAAGGGCATAGGATTCGCAGTCCTTGTGGGGGGGCATCTGGCATCGTGGGTCGGAGCGCCAATGGAGACTCACTTCAGGGTGAACTTCGCAGATGATGCGCCTCTCTGCAACTGCGGCATGAAGGGGTGCCTTGAGCTTCCATCCACCTGGGTGGTTGAGAGGTTCGTGCAACTGGTCGCAGAGAAGAACATCAGTCTCCCGCTCGAGTTTGCAGGGAAGGTGTCGTGTGCCGGTGGTGAGTGCAATATACTTGCGAGGGATGTCGGCGCGTTCATGAGCTACAGGGGAGAACTCGGGAGCGTCGCAACAGACGTCTTCATCGAGTACGGGGAGAATCTCTCGATTCTCTTCGGAGAACTGGCGCGGCTTATGGATGTTTCAGGGTTCTGGGTTGTGCTCAGTGGCGGCATGGTCCAGCAGGAGGAGGAGCGAGAGGCAATCATTCAGGGCATTGCGAGGGGAATTGACAGCAAGTTTCCCGGAATCCGAATAGAGATACTGAGCGGAATTGCGGAGGACGGGGCAGGTCATAGTAATGGCAACGGTGCTGGTAATTGTGATGGTAATGGTAATGGTAATAGTGCTGGTGATGATGGTGCAAACAGTTGCGTGTGCGAGAACCCGCATTGTATAATCCGGTATGAGCGAATCTCCGGAAAGTGGCAGGGCGCTGTTGGTGCGGCACTCTGTGCGCTGCAGGATAAGCAGATGAAGATGAGAATCGAGCCGGAGACAAAATTGACGATAGGAGCGGCAGAAGAGATTGTATCCTCCAGGATAGCCGAGATATGTAACATTGGAAAGAAACTGTCCACACAGACTATAATCGGCGTCGCCGGACCATCCGGGGGTGGAAAGTCGTATTTTGCAGAACTTCTCAAGAGAAAAATCGAGGAGACGGCAGAAAAAACCTCGAATGGCGTGAAAGCCGAAGTGGTGACGATGGATGATTATCTGATACCGAAAGAGAAGCGGAAAAAGGGCGGAATCCGGGCAAAATATTCTCTTGATCGGTTGTGGAAGGATATAATTGATATCAGTAGCGGAAAAGCCATCCACCACCCCATCTTTGATCAGGTCTCTCGCGTGAGATACAGCAAACTCGGTAAATTTCTGGATGAAAAATCCACTATAACCGGGAACCGATTGTCTGAAAAGAAGACTGAACTCTTTCACAGGATCAATCAGTTGACTGAGTGGTCGGGAGAAGCAACGAAGCGGATGACCTTGGATAGGGACACAATAGTCCTGATTGATGGCATCCTGGCTCTGGATAACCCAACGATCAATAAGCTATACTACGATTACCGCATATTCGTGAATGCGTCGTGGATACTGCGGCTCTGCGCTGCAATCTCGAGAGCGCAGCAGGAAAACTGGTACAAAGGTGCGAATACCGCAGATATCATCGAAAAGTTCGTGTTCAAGCGCCCCGAGGAGGAGGCGATCATTAACGTCACATATCTGGACGCGGACATGCTGGTGGACAACGATTTTTACGAGAACAAGGTGGAAAGTGATCTGAAAGAACTTTTAGGCGACGTGTACCCACGTCTGGACCGGGAGCTTTACGCCCAGTACTATATCATTTATGCGCTTATGAGGGACAACGGCTATCGCGCAAAGACGATCTTCAAAGAGAGACTCGAAAGCATAAATGAGCTGATCAGGGCGAGCAGAATAGAGGATATGTACGAAGAAGGCGCAGGGATGCGGCTGGAGGGGACTGTCTGCAAGATGGCAGAGATTGTGAAGTTCAGGTGAAGCGGGGATTGCGTTTGTGTGTAGGGAATTTTCTGCACCAACTACTACAATTTTTATTTTTTTGGAGATAATACAAAATGGCACTGATCATCATCGAATTGTGCATCTTCCAGAGATGATTATACATATATTTCACTGACTATCTCTTTAATTACGGTGATTGCGATCCATACACGAGAATGAGGCTGGCTGAAATAAATGAAACAGCTCAACGCATCGCGTACAGTTGTGAAACTTCAGCGTCGATGGATCATCAGCTCATGAATACGTGGGGGCTACATCGACACGA
Organism: Candidatus Methanogasteraceae archaeon UBA261; assembly: GCA_002506015.1. GTDB lineage: Archaea > Halobacteriota > Methanosarcinia > Methanosarcinales > Methanogasteraceae > Methanogaster_C. The sequence continues at coordinate 4,420 of DAWR01000003.1, forward strand.
CACCGTCTAAAAATCAAGTGATTTATCACCGTCGATTAAGAAGGGGGCAGTTGCCCACCCGCTCTCATTATCCGGATGGCAACAGTAATCCGAGCGGGTACTTCGTTCGTTCTGACCAACGATTCGCATCAACTGACTATATCGGAGTTGCGGGTGCTGGTGCTTGATGAACTGAGATGAGGCTTTCAGCTCCATTGCACACCCTCTTACCCCTCCCGCTCCAAAACCCCCACCATCAGCAAGCCAGATCACCCGGGTCCCGATGTCCGCATCCTCCAGCTCATGCGTCACCATCAGGATCGTCTGCCCCATATCCCAAAACAGCTTCCAGAACAGCTCAAGAATCTGCCTCGACGAGACACTATCCGGATTTGCGGTCGGCTCGTCGGCAAAGAGAATTTTCGGCTTGTTGATGAGCGCTCTTGTGACTGCGACCCGCTGCTGCTCGCCGCCTGATAGCTCCCTGGGGCGTTGGTCTGCCCTCTCAGCAAGCCCGACCTTCGAGCGCATTCATCCCGCTTCTGACGCATTCATCCCGCGATAAGCCCATCGCCATCGCTGGCAGATACATGTTCTCAAGCGCTGTTAATTCGGGCAGTATCGCGTACTCCTGAAATACATAACCGAACTTTTCGAGCCTGAATCTCGTCCTCTCTGCTTCCGTTAACCCCGAGATCTCTGTCTCATCGATCGTAATCTCACCTTCTGTCAGCATGTCGAGAAGCCCTAACTGGTGCAAAAGCGTCGATTTCCCGCTCCCGCTCTTTTCCATGATCGCTGCAAACTCGCCTCTCCTGATATTGAGCGTCACGCGGTTCAGCGCTGGCACCTGCATCGTTCCCAGGAGCTACAGCAATTCTCATTTTGAAAAATTGAGTGAACTGCCTCTCAAAGCAAATATCTTTATATAACATCATCTCAAAAAGGCACATCATAAATCCACAGAGATACGTATGGCGGTGTCAACGATTTTAGATCAAACCATAAAATCACTTCGATTGGTG
>DAWR01000132.1:0-4368 GCA_002506015.1 Candidatus Methanogasteraceae archaeon UBA261
CGCGCGGCAACGCCTGGTGTGCCAGCCATGCCGCATCCGACCACTGCGACGGAACTGACATCAGAGTCCTGTGTCAACTCGCGTATCATCCCGTTTATGAACTCGGATTGGATGGCATCAACAGCGCTGTTGAGCTGTGATTCCGTCACAACCATTGAGATGTTCGCCTCAGAGGATCCTTGGCTGATCATGGTGATGTTCACGCCAGCTTTGGCGAGCACCCCAAATACGCGTGCGGCAACCCCGATGGTTCCGACCATGCCTGCGCCGGATACGTTGATCAGCGCGGTGTTTTCAATCACGGTGACCGATTTCACGACCTCTTTTCCCTGCTCCTGACAGCCTACCACAAGCGTGCCAGCGAAATCAGGGTCGAAGGTGTTCAAGACCCGTACAGGGATGTTGTCTCTGATCGCAGGTTCGATCGCACGCGGGTGCAGTACCTTCGCACCAAAGTATGCGAGTTCCATAACCTCTGCATACGAGATTGTCGGGATGTTGCGCGCGTCCGGCACGATCTTTGGGTCCGCGGTCATGATTCCGGAGACCTCCTTCCAGAACCAGATTTCATCCGCATGAACTGCAGCGCCGATCAGCGATGCCGAGAAGTCGGATCCGCCGCGCCCGAGCGTTGTTATGATCCCTGACTCATCCTCTCCGACGAAACCTGTGACGACTGGCACGCATCTGCCAATCAACGGAAGCATTTTCTGGCGTATGCGATCATGCACGTCTTCGAGCGGTTTTGCGTTCCCGTATTTGCTGTTTGTTATGATCCCGGCTTCTGCTCCCGTGAACTGCACCGAGGGCATGCCGATCGAGCGCATCGCGCCGGACAGTATCGGTGCTGCGAGCAGTTCTCCGTACGAAGAGATGTAGTCACGGGAACGAGTTGTAAGCTCCCCCAGGTAGCATATCCCTGCCAGAGCCAGTTCGAGTCCGTGAAGTTGGTTATCCAGTTCGTTCAAGACTGATTCAAGGATCATCTCATCAGCAATTGCGATTTCCGCTGCTGTGCGGTGTAGATTGCGCAGATACTCGATTAATTCATGAACTGACTCGATCTTCCCGGAATCCGCGACCACGTCTGCCCGATACAACAGCGAATCCGTGACATCCTTGAGCGCGGAGGTCACAACGATTAGCTCATGCTCCCTATAGCGGTTCACCAGTTCAGCGACCCATTTTATCTTCTCGCCATCCGCAATAGAGGCGCCACCGAATTTCATGATCAGTCGCATGTCGCATAATAGGGGGGATTGCTCATTCAAAAAGATGACGGTCGGGAAACAGTTGCGACCAATCTTTCAGAAAAGATTAATACCTATATCCGCATCTCTTACTATGGACTGACGAGATAGCCAAGCCCGGTATGGCGCTGGATTGCTAACAACCATTGACATAACCATCCATTATGTGCAAATATCCAGTGGTGCCTCGCACCTCGGGGGTTCAAATCCCCCTCTCGTCGTATCGCACCCGCCCGCCATTTCATCCGATCATGAATTCATCGCCATTCGCTGGCGCTGTTGCATCGATTTTATGCTCTCTGATCCACTCTGCAAACCCTGCGGTATGCTCGCCATGCACGGTAAAGACGACCTCGCCGCCGAGATCGCAGAATCTGCGCACGGTTTTCTTCAGTTCATGGTCGCCGCTGTGCGCAGAGAAGTCGTACTGCTCCACAGCCATGTCCAGACGCAAAACCCGATCCCCCTCGGTCAGGCTTCTGTGTTTGAGCGCATTGTAGCCATTCGTGCCCTCGACCTGATATCCTGTCAGCAGGACCTTGCTACGCCGATCAGCGTGGATCTTGCTTAAGTAGTAGAGCGCAGGCCCCCCGTTCAGCATCCCGGCGGTGGTGACGATGACCGAATTCCGCAGTATGCGCGCCCGCGCCTTTGGTCTCACCACAGTGGCGTTATCGAATGCCCGCTGGAGCGCGTCCGAATCACGCAGATACTCGGGGTACTGCACGAATTTGCGGAGCACATCGACGCCCATCCCATCGACGTACGGGTGCAGTCCGTATTTATGCAAAATCATCAGAACCTCCTGGGTTCTCCCGATTGCAAAACACGGGATGATCGCGTTGCCACCGCGATCGATCGTTTCACGGATCGAATCGACGAACGCATGCTCCAGTTCCTTTCTTGGTGTATGATCGGTGCCATAGTACGTGCTTTCAACGATCAGGACATCTGCCTTCGGCTGCTGCTCTGACTGGTTCAAGAGGCGCGTATCAAGGAGGTTCAGATCCCCTGTGTAAAGGATTCGTACGCCGTTCTCCGACTCCAGAAGAATCGATGCGGAACCCGGGATGTGCCCTGCGTCATACAGTTGAGCAGTGTATCTGCCTCCGCCGCACTCAAACCTATCCCGGTAATCGACAGTCTGGGCGCATTGTATGAATTCCTGAATGTCCTGCGAATAGAACGGCGGAATATGTCCGGAGCGTCTTGCGATTGCAAGTGTGTCCTTTGCAAGAAGCGATGTGAGATGCTTGGTGATCGGTGTGGAGTAGACCTGCGGCTGGAGATCCATGATGTTCGGAACCACTCCGCAGTGATCGAGATGTCCATGTGAGATTATGACGGTGTCGGGATTGATTCCGTTCAATGGATATTCCGGCGAACAATTCTGCGATTCGCCTGGTTTCATCCCATAATCAAGCAGAACAGAATCGTTGACCAGAACCGCGGACCTGCCAACTTCCCCACATCCACCAAGAAACCGCACCGAACAATCCATGATATATTGATACACACGTATAACTGATAAACTTGCGGCTGGGCAAACTTATTGAAGAAGTACGTGTGATAGATCAGTGCAATGCATATCGAAATTGAGCATGAGTACAAACGGCAGGCGATCCACGTTGCGATCGGGATGATCGTGCTGGCATTTCCATTTCTGTCCGTGGGGTCTCTTGTATTGCTGTCACTGATATTATTCATCTTCATTTTGTTGCTACCGAGGTCAAGTAAGCTCTTCAAGGTCATGACCTACCGCTCAGGCGCAGCCGCTAGAAGACCGACCGGTGCGATCAGTCTCAGCGGAAGCATGTTGATTCTGCTCCTTGCAGCATGGCTGCTCTCTTTTACGCCTTACAGCCTCCCAATCTTCGTAATCGGGGGTGCAATAGCGATCACAACATTCGGAGACGGTTTTGCAACCATTCTGCGTGTGAGCGATCAGGCGAAGTGCATGGCGCTCGACAAGATCAAGTGCCCCGCCCGCGTCTACTCCGACGCATCCGGGGCACGGGTCAAGACCGAGTCTGTCAAAGTGAGTCTGACGCTCTTCTTCGTGGGCACGCTCTTCTCCTTTATTGTCGGGTGCTGGATTACGCACTGGACAGAACCGGTATCGTTCGAGTTGCTATTCTTTATCTCAGTCATAGGAGCCCTCACAGGCGCTCTTCTCGAGTGTATCTCAACGAGAATCCATGACAACATCACGGTTCCGATCGGCTCTGCCATGGTGATGTGGCTATTCCTGACTTTCGGGTATTCGGTTCCGTATCTGCACGTGGCACTTGCACTCACCTTTGCGCTCGTACTCGGCTACCTTGCTTATGCGGCGGGAATTGCGGACGTATCCGGGCTGATCAGCGCAACCCTCGTCGGAGTTCTGATAATCGTCTTCACAAACATCTGGTGGTTCCTGCTTCTACTGGCGTTCTATCTGCTCGGGGGCGGATTCACAAAGTATAAATACAAATACAAGCAGTCATTGGGTATTGCACAGGGAAAGGGGGGTGCAAGGGGCTATAAAAACGTGTTCAGTAACAGCATTGTCGCAATCGCTGCAAGCGTCGCCTATCCGATGTTTCCACAGTCAGCAAGTATCATCTTATACACATACATGGGCTCGGTTGCAACCGCGACCGGAGACACGCTCGCAAGCGAGATCGGAACGACGCACAAAGGAAGCCCACGCATGATCACCACGCTCAAGAAGGTTGATCCCGGAACCGATGGGGGCGTCTCATCACTAGGCGAGATTGCTGCGACTGCGGGCTCGTTTGCAATTGCTCTTCTGGCTCTTCTCTTCGGAGTGATCGAGATTAAGACCGGCTCGAACTGGCTGCTCGGAATATTGATTGTTACGATCAGCGGGTTCGTCGGCACGAATATCGACAGCCTGCTCGGTGCAACCATGCAGCAGCGCGGCATACTCTCGAACAACGGCGTGAACGTGGTATCAACCATCCTCGGAGGCGCGGTGGCTGGTGCGCTCTGGATGGCTGCGGTGGGAATATGCTAACCGTATCTGTTTTTTTGCAGCTTTCTGCCACAGAGAGCATAGAGCGTCACAGAGTGATGTAACCGGTTCTATAGATGTGATTTGTGCGCAATATGCGAC
>DAWR01000132.1:4382-14234 GCA_002506015.1 Candidatus Methanogasteraceae archaeon UBA261
CTATTGTTTGTAATTATTGAAAATCTCAAGTTGGGCGGTGTGGAATATGACTACAAGATTACACAGATTTCCGCGAGAATGTGTGATGTGGCAGGATACGACCTGCAAGCAGATCACAGATCTCGTGGTTTTTGTTCGCCTCAGCTAAACACATACGATAAACGTAAATACGTTGCAACCAACCTGTAATTGAGGCGGTAATCGGATGTTGTTTGCAAATTCCAACATGGCAATCTGGGCATTTTTCCTAACAGTCATCCCCCTGATAATCGTATATCTGCTCAGACCCAAGGCACTCGAGATCACGATCCCATCAGTCATGTTTTTTGCGCAGCTAACGCAGCAGAAAAAGAAATATGCACAGACCTTGAGCAAAATAATCAAAGATCCACTTTTTTTAATCCAACTGTTGGTTCTGCTGGCTCTGATTCTTGCAATCGCTTCACCTTTCACGAACGAGAGCAAAAGAATCAGCGGTGGACATACAATAATCATTCTGGACTCCTCGGCGAGCATGCAAGCGGATGGTAGGTTCGGTGATGCGATCAGTCTCGCAGAGGGCTATCTCACCGCGCGAAACAGCGTAATCCTCGCAGCAAACGTTCCTGTAATCGCACTGCGTGGCGAGGATGTGGACGCCGCAAAAAGTCTGTTCGATCGATTATCTCGGCGAAACACCGCAACAACTACCGATCTGTACAAAGCGATAGTTCTTGGTAGCACTCTGCTCCCTGCTGGCGAGGGCAGGATCATCGTGATCTCTGATTTTACGAACTGGGATGGAGACGACCCGCAGGTTGCAAAGAAACTCGCAGAAGCGGACGGGATCGGAGTATCGTTCATAAGCGTATCAGGCGGGGAAAATAAGGTCGCAATAACTGGCGGGTGGGCTTCGGACAATGGCGGATACACCTGCATCATCAAGAATTTCATGGCGACTGGTGTTGATTCTACAATCGATGTCCTGTATAACGGCGAGAAGTCCACGCACAATCTGAGAATCGATCCTCACGGCAGCGAGTACTTCGCATTGAACAATATCGGCGCAGGCACAACTGAGATTGTGGTGCATCCCGCTGACGATCTGATGGTGGACAATCATGCCTCAATCGTGGTTCCGTTCCAGCAGAAACAGAGCGTGCTTTACATATCCGATTACGAGACCACACCCTCGGCTACTGTTTTGAAGCTCCTGCCGCCTGTTGACCTCACAATCAAGAGACCGGACGTCGTGCAGAGCATCAATGTGCGTGATTACGATTGCGTTGTGGTCGGGCTATGCAACGGGAGCCTGCAGCAACAATTGTGCGACAATCTCGTTGACTACGCCGCATCCGGCGGGGGCGTTGTCGTGATGGCACAGGAAGGCTTGCTTTCCATAGATACCGGACGTCTGCTGCCCATAACCTTTACAGCCATGGCAAACGAGACCACGCTCGAAGAGACTCTGGAGAGCCGGGTGATTCGTGACATCGATCTCTCTGAGATCGCAATCGGGAATTACCTGAAAGGGGACGCGAAACAGGGCGCAGTCACCTGGGTAACAGCAGAGGATGATACTCCAATACTCTCATACTGGAGAATCGGGGGTGGGAAAGTCGTTTATTTCGGAATTTGCGACATGATGGGCGACTCTGCCTGGAGCGACTTTCATACGTTGCCCGAATACCCGATCTTCTGGATGAACCTGATCGATTATCTCTGCGAAGCAGGCGCAATTGAGGACTGCAACATGCAGACCGGATTGATTCTGCGTTTTGACTCAAAAATTCGGGTGGTTGCGCCCAACGGAGAGACGATCAAGACAAAGGAGCTCTTACTCGATCAGGCAGGCGTGTACAGGCTTCCTGACAGATCGATTGCCGCAAACCTGTACAATCCGAAGGAGTCGAATCTCGCGGACTCGGGGTATGTGGCTGTTGCGACCGATGAGCCGGAGATTGCGGAGCAGATGATCAAGACAATCGTCAAGAAGGAGTTTGACTGGATTCTCCTGATGATTGCGCTCGCACTGATCCTCGTGGAACTGTGGTATATCCGCAAGAGGGGTGAACTATGATTCCGGATATCACAGACCTGACCAAAATGACCGGATTCTTGTTTGATAATCCGGATTATCTATACCTGATCATTCCGGTCCTGATCGTCGGGGGATATTATCTCAAAAAAAGCAAGAAAAAGCTGCTTGTTCTGAGCAGAATCGTTGTCGCAGCTTTAATCATCGTTGCGCTCGCAGCACCCTACAACCTCTCGACTCACACGATAACCGACACCGAGCCGAGCATCACCGTAATCGATGATAAGTCCGTAAGCATGCGGATGTTTAACGCGTCCTGTGCGGATGCGGTCTACGAAATGATTCATGCTCGCAACCCGACAGCGCAGTTCAGGTCGTTTACAGGTGACCAATCACCCATCGGAGACAAGATCATGCAGTATGCCAGAGGAGGCGATCATATCGTTCTTGTCAGCGACGGGAACAGCAACTACGGGCGAGAGCTTGCGGATGCGATATCGGTTGTCGCAAAGACCAACACCACAGTCTACGTAATCGAGCAGGCGCCGGATCATAACGACATGAGCGTTGAGATAGTAGGGAGCAAGAATGTCATAATCGGCAACAGAAACACCTTTGGAATCGTGGTGCGCCAGGCAGGGACAACTGCCAAGTGCGAGCTCACAGTCGAGGTGGATGATGCGACCGTGTACCAGAGCACAATCAACCAGAACGAGCGGCTCAAGGTTCTGAAGATTCCGCACACATTCGAGACACTGGGCAGCCACACAGTCACTGCAAGGATTGTTCCAGGTGGAGACGATTATTTTTCAGAAAATAATATATTTCACAAGTCCGTGTATGTCGTTCCAAAGCCGGACATCCTGCTGGTTACGGGTGAAGAGTCCAATCTCAGAGATACCGTCTCCAGTCTCTACAATACAAGCGTAAGCGCGCATCTGGGGGATTTCTCGAAGACAAAGGCAGTAATCCTCGACAACCGCTACATCGAGTCGCTCTCGCCCGCTGATGTTATGAAACTGCGAGATTTCGTGAGCATGGGCGGAGGGCTGATCGTTCTCGGCGGGGATAAATCGTATGATCGGGGCGGGTACCTGGACTCTGATTTCGAGCGGATGCTCCCTGTCAAGTCATATCCGAGCGAGTACTACGGAAGAAACGATGTGGTAGTTGTCATGGATATCTCGGCAAGCATGCTCGCTGACATCGTTTCCGGAAACGGCGTCTCGTTTCTCGATTACGAAAAGGCACTGATAATCGACATACTCGACGATAACGAGTTCAGAGACGATCGCGTAGGAGTTGCCGCCTTCGGGGGGCGGGCTTACGTGATATCCGAACCACAGTATCTTGGAAACGACCCGGCGCGGGAGGCGCTTCAGGAGACCGTAATGTCTATCTTCCCGCAGGGGCAGATGAGTACACCTCTTGAGGCGGGGCTGGCGATGGCAGAGGAGATGCTTGCCAATTCTGCCAGCGCGAAGGATGTGATCATCCTCTCCGACGGACACAAGATCGATTATGCCAGTTCGCTCGCAATCGCAACCAGGATGTCGGAGAATGGGATCAAGATGCATTTCATCCATGTAATGAGTTCGCCAACAAGCAGCCAGACCAAGTACGAGGATATCGCCATTGCAGTGGACGCCTCGTACGCCCAGACCACATACCCGAAATCAATCAACATCGAGACAGGTCAGCCAGAAGCGGAACCGACGCCAACACCGACACCGACGCAGGATACACCTGGCACCTACGCGGTCCGAACATTCACGACAAAACATTTCATAACCGAATACCTCAACCTCTCGGGCACAATCACCGGCTACAACGACGTCACACCAAAACTCGGTGCGAAGAGGCTCGTTGTGACAGACGAGGGGAAACCGGTCGTCTGCACTTGGAGATATGGACTCGGGCGGGTCGTTGCATTCACAACCGACAACGGAAACGAGTGGAGTTCCTCACTCTATTCCGGCAACAACTCCAATCTAATCTCAGCGGTCGTCAACTGGGCGATCGGCGACCCGAGACCGGAAACGGGTATATTGATTGAGGCAGACGACCTATTTCTCGGCGAGGCATGCGATGTCACAATCGTTTCAGATACCCTCCCCAACCTGCTCTTCGGAGGCTCTGCGCTAGACGTATCTCGGGTGAGCGAGAAGACATACAGAACAGAGATCGATCTTGACAAAGAGGGCGTCTATTATCTCTCTGATTATGGAATCGCTGTGAATTATCCACTCGAATACCTTGAGATCGGGATGAATCCGGATATTGCGAAGATCATCCAGTCGCATGGCGGAAAAGTGTACAGCAAAAGCGAGATTACGATGCTGTTATCGGATGTGCGGCGGAGATCAGAGAGGACGGTGTATACGCCTGTGAGTCAGAAGATACCGTTTATTTTAGCAGCACTTGCGTTGTTTTTAATCGAGGTGCTCGTGCGGCGGGTGCGGGAGATTATGAAGAGCAGGAGCGGGTGAGTGGGCGCCCTGCCGCCCCCGTGCGCCAAGCATGTTTATCGCGGCTTCACAGTTCCATCCAGTCGTCTTCCTCCTCTATTGTCCGCTCAAATTTCTTAGAGAAATCGTCAAAATTCGTACCATATTTTCTTTTGAGATATGTGTTTAGCTATGTGGAAAAATCACGAGATTTCACGAGATTGACACAAGAAGGTAATAGTCTTTCTCGTGGAAATCTGTGTAAATCTTGTGCAATCTCGTGGTGTTATATGCGGAAATCCCCATAATATTAAGTACGTACGTGTTCCGCAAGGGTGATATGTCATGACAACAAAGAATGCAGGGTAGGATGAAGGGTATTTATGGAATCAAGGTGTGCCCGTTCTGCGGCGGGACTGTGGAATATGCCGGAATAGCTGCCGGTCACATATTCCCGGAAGCGCATACCGGTCAGATGTACCTGTGCAAGCGATGCGGTTATCAGGGAAGCTTTATTCTCGAAGCAGATGATTTAAAAGAGGTTAAAGATATCGAGGACGAGTTTCAGCGGCTCAAAGGCGCGGGAAAATCGAAGATCACGCCTTTCAGATTCCCTGCTGGATGGAACTGGTTCTGGAGGCTCATTCTGGTTCTGGTGGTGATTATGTGGATAGTGCTCCCAGCGGCGTTTCTATTCAAGATGCTGGCATGATCGCATGGAAAGTTTTATACAAAATTGATTCTGATGCAATAGTGCGGAAGTAAGAGGCACGAGACTTGTGGTTCGGGTTCAGCCTCTTTTGGATAGCAAAACGATATGTAATGTAAGGAGATGATGGAATATGGGAATGACAAAGGGGATAAACCCGGCGTTTCAACATAGGGAGTATCTGTTCCGAAGGAAAGTGTTCAAGTTGTTCGGAGGAGCTTTTCATGTATATGACACGAATGGAGATGTTCTATTCTATTCAGAGCAGAAAGCCTTCAAACTCAGGGAAGATTTTCGGATATACTCGGACGAGAGTATGAGCCAGGAGCTTTTGTCCATAACAACCCCCCATATTCTTGATATCGGCGCAACATACAATGTACGGGACGCAACTACGGGTGAGGCTGTGGGAGCCTTGCGCAGGAAAGGGCTAAAATCCATTATCAAGGATGAGTGGGTCATTCTCTCCAAAGAGGGTCAGGAAATCGGAACCGTGGCAGAGAGCAGCATGACTACAGCTCTGCTGAGTAGATTCATCAACCTGATACCGCAGACGTACGTTGTCAGGGCAAACGATCGGGAAGTTGCTGAGATCAAACAGCATTTCAATCCGTTCGTGCTCAAGTACACCATGACCATATCGGATGCGGGATTTTCCATCGACCCGAGGCTCTTGATTGCAACAGGAATCCTTCTGGCAGGTATCGAACACCGGCAAAAATAACACGATGCGACCGCCGCAGCGCATGGGCAAACTACATATATGCCGAATGTATATTGTGATCGAATCATCAACAATACGACGAGAATGATAATGAGATCGGTGAGATAAAATGTACACGTTTCTGATATTACTAATATTGTATATCGCTACATTGATTGCGATCGGATGGCATTTTGCAAAGAAGCAGCAGACCATGACCGACTTCTGGATTGCAGGACGGGAGATCGGAACGATGAACATCGGACTCTCTGCCGCGGCATCATGGCTCACAGCAGGTGCGCTCCTTGGCGTTACCGGCATGTTCCTCTCAATCGGGATCGGATCGATCTGGATATTTGTTGCGCCAAATATTATAGCGCTTGCGGCAATCGCACTCCTTGTTCCGAGAATCAAGCGGCTACCGTCATTGACCCAGCCTGAATTAATCGAGATCAGGTATGGTCCATTGCTGCGGATACCAATAGCAATTGCGATCACGATTGTGATGATCCTCTTTGCGGTGACCGACTTCAAGGGGTTCAGCTATGTGCTGAGCACGTTCTATGGCATACCCCCGATCTACTCCGTAATGATTATGGTAATCGCAATCTCGCTTTATGTGACGCTCGGTGGTCTGAGGGCAGTCATCTGGACAGACACGATCCAGTTCATCTTTCTTGCCACGCTTGCGGTTCTGATTGGTGCTGCTGCACTGTACATGCCGACGCATGACACCGGCGCATCCGTGTCCAGCCTCTTCGCAGGCATGAGGGGTGGTTTCTGGGACCTCTTCGCGCTCGGTGGGATCACTGGCGTCTTCATCATGCAGATCGCCATGCTTCCCGGGTGGATAACCGAGCAGGACCCGTGGCAGCGCGTCTGGGCAGCAAGGGATGTGAAATCCGCTAGATATGGCATGCTGCTTGGCTCAGTACTGATAGCAGTCGTATTCGGCGCATGTTTCCTCGCAGCAATCGGGCTTAATTCACTCTATCAGGTACCTGCAGACCCAATCGGCGCAGAACAATTATATCTTCAGTTCATAGCGGACACGTTTGCGTCAACGCCTGCAATAATTGCAGCAATCGCAATAGGATTCGCCGCAGCCTCGATGTCCTGCGCGGACACGTTTGCGACATCGGGCGCATCCTGTATATCACGAGACATATACCAGCGGTTCATCAAGCCGGATGCAACGATGGGGGAGATGCGGACCATAAACCGCGTCCTGATCGTTGCGATGATTACAATCTCTGCTGCGATCAGCATGCATGTTGAGACCATCCTGGATGCAGTCATCATGGCGACCGTGATCGGCACGTCCTCATATTTCCTTCCGATCATGGGCGCGCTCTTCTGGAGGCGTGCAACCGCAGAAGGCGCGCTTGCCGGACTTATGATCGGCGGCAGCGCTCAGATCGCACTGATCGTCGCAGAAGCGACATATCTGGGAAAACTCGATGACATATCTCCGCTTTTGATCGAACACGGTGTTTTGATCGGGCTATCGTTGAGCGCAATCTCGTTTGTCGGAGTATCGCTTGCAACACCGCTATCGAGCGATCATTACCTTGCCCCGTTCTTCCACGATGTTGCGAAGCGGTTTGTGAGGAAGCCGTCAGTGGACCGGAAGGATCCGGCATACGCACGGTTCAAAAAAGACATTGCAGAGCATGTTTCCGGAGAACGGGTGCATCTCAGCGCTGTTGTCGAAGCAAAAGACGTGCTCGACTGGAAGCAGTTGGTCTCAAAACTCACGGATATGCGTGCGTGGATTGCACCTAGCGGCATAGAGGTTGCATATCGTCTGTCGAGCACAGATATGATCGCATGCCCGAGAATTGTGCACGGCGGAGAGAATCAGGTCTGGATATTCGCCGAACCGTCTGCGGAACAAGTAGATGATGGTAAGTTGGGATTGTTTGCAGCGTATCGTGATATCCAGGGAGTTCTTCTTTTGAAAGCCTCGGGCGAGATTTGAACTCGCGACCTAGTGATTACAAATCACTCGCTCTGCCAGCTGAGCCACCGAGGCATCATGCAGGCGTAAACTTGGTACCGTAGTATATAATACCATCCTCGCCATCCTCGCCAAGCTTTCTGAACACAGGTTTCACGCGCATCCCGATCACAATATCCTCCGGGTCACAGATCACCTGCCCGGTCATGCGCGGACCCTCGTTAAGCTGTATCACTGCAAGCGGGTATGGCGTCTCCTTATCGAATCCCTCGGCTGCGGTATGGATGATCGTGTAAGTGACCACCTCTCCGTGTCCGCTGAACTGATAATCCTCAATAACGCCATCTCTACGGCATTTCGGGCACATCGTCCTCGGCGGGAAGTAGTATTCGCCGCACGTGGTACATCTTGTCCCGATCAGGTTATATCTGCTGCTGATATGTCTCCAGAACCTTGGTACACCCATACAGTCACCATACGGTACTTTGACCGGACGATATTTAAAGATGCTGATCATGATTATGACCCACCCCTACCGGATAAGAACAAGCCTTATATATACAACACACGTATCCTTATGCGATACATAGGAGGCATCCGCATTGAAGATTGCAACCATCAAAACACCTGATCAGGTGATTATCCCTCTACAACAGCATGCTGGCGCGGTCTGCAATCCCCTTGTACGTGTTGGTGATACAGTTTCTATCGGTCAATTAATCGGCGATGGCGAATCCCGGATACATTCAAGTGTCTCCGGCGAGGTGACTGCTCTTTCTGAAATGCCACATCCATCTGGTAAGGACGTTCTCAGCGTGGTGATTGAGACGCGCAACGGAGAAAAAAAAGATATCAAGCCAGAAGAATTGCATGCAGGCACAATAAAGAGCATTATCCGAGAATTCGGAATTGTCGAGCCCAACGGTCTACCCACGATGAGTAAAAAGGTAGATATTGACACAATCATCATCAACGGAACGAACACGGGGGATCTGTCATCAAACGCTGCGCTCATGCTCGATTATCCTTCTGAGATCGTGCACGGACTGAAAGCATTAATGGAGTCGGTTGGCGCCAAAAAAGCGATAATTGTTATCGAACTCAACTCAGAAGCGCTGCACGTCATGCGAACCGAGACGATACCGGACAGTAACATCAAGATCGTCGCAACACCGGCATACTATCCGGCAGGTACTGAGAACACGCTTGTTACGAAGTTTGCAAGAAAGAAGGTGCCACGCGGTAGCACTCCCGAGGACAGGGGTGTTCTTGTGAGCAGCATCGCCGCGATTAAGGCACTGCATGACGCGGTGCACGACAGTATACCAATGATTACGAAAACAGTCACTGTCACTGGCGCGGTGCGCTCTCCAGGCAATGTTCTTGTTGAGATCGGAACGTCGGTTAAACATGTGATCGATGAGTGCGGCGGATGTAGTGGCACGCCTGTCAAGATTATCACGGACGGCGCAATATCGGGCGCGGCGCAGTACAGCGACGAAGTCCCGGTAATCAAGACGACGTCAGGCATCCTGGTGCAGACCGAGAGCGACATCAACCGTGAGCCGCCCGCACCATGCATCAACTGCGCGTGGTGTGTGGACGAGTGTCCGATCGGTCTGATGCCGCATCTGCTCTACGGGTACGCCGACAGCGCCCAGTTCGACAAGTGTGCGGAACTCTACATAGGCGACTGCGTGGAATGCGGGATGTGCGCGTACGTCTGCCCATCCAAGCTCCCGATCGTGCAGATAATCAGGTACGGCAAACATGGTGTGGCTGAGATGGAAGCCGATATGGAGACGGTGGAGGTAAAAGCATGACATACACGATATCACCATTACCACATGTGAAGAGCAGAGAAAGCGTGAGGAGCGTGATGTGGGGGACGGTCGCTGCACTGATACCAATTACTCTCGCGGCAATCTATCTTTTTGGGCTTCCTGCACTAAAGATCATTCTTGCAACCGTGATTACGGCGGTTGTTGCTGAAATTATAATCTACAAAGCTGCTTC
>DAWR01000079.1:0-1944 GCA_002506015.1 Candidatus Methanogasteraceae archaeon UBA261
CTATGGGCCCTACTTGACAACCAGCAATATTCTCCTTCCATCAGTTACTCGGCATAGCACGAATCCTCTAAAACTCTATGTAACTCTGGCAGATCACAAAAGCACCTTCATCATCCCCTCCCGATACTCCCGAAAAGCCCCCCTTCCCGCATCAGTCAGCCGGAGCATCGTATGCGGCTTTCGGTCCACAAACTCCTTCACGACCTCGATATACCCGGCAGCCTCAAGCTTGCTCGTATGCGAGGAGAGATTGCCAGCCGTAAGCCCGGTCTGGCGCATCAAAAAGAGGAAGTCTGCACTCTCGACAACGTAGAGGTGTGCCATGATCATGAGCCTTGCCGGCTCGTGGATCAGGCGGTCGATTCCAGCGATTGGGTGGGGATCTTCGCTGCCGGAATCACTCGCTGCCATCACACACCTCCGTTTTCGAAAAGCGGATATTTGCGCAGGAAGCGGGTGAAGATGACCAGACCGCCGAGGACTAAAAATCCCCCTATGAGCACCAGATATAGTATCAATCCCGTACATTCGGAACCAAATTTTATCAAAGAAAAGTAAACACCCAGAATCACTGACAGGACCGCATACCCTGTATAACGGACGTTCCCGGATCTGAATTGTGCATGAGCGAAGGGTCCGACAAGAATCATCCCGAAGAACAATGGCGCCCACTTCACCCACTGGGAATAATCCGTTACATCGCCGGAGATGAAGATCAGGGTGAACATGATCACGATAACCGCAAGTTCGAAGAGAAGGACGCCTGTCAGGGCATCCTTTGGATCTTCACGATGGAATTTTACAAATCCGATTCTGGGATATGTGTAGCGTCTTCGGACGAACTCCACAATCCTTCCGGAGAATACTATCAATAATATATAGAATGCAAAGATTGGGGAATAGAAAAATCCTCCGAAAGTCATGAGGATCAGCCCCATCATAACTTCCATCAAACCGTCCTGCTGGGAATCACGATATGCCTTCTTCTCGAGTTCTTTCAGATTGATCTCTTGTGTCATGATGCACCTCCCTGCATTGACGTAAAGGAGTTTGTAGCATATAAGACTTTGTATTGCAAAGTTGTTTGTAGTGCGCAGAAGACTGAAGCATGTATCGATTGTGAAAATTTATAGCCCCCCGGCGGCTCCGAATTCTCCTGTCCGGAGCCGCGGGGTGCCCACAGTTGTTCTTGTGCTCACCTCCTTTTATTCAGATATGTCGTATGATCGACCTATCCGATACTACATAGTTAAGTAATAGTACTTAAGTCTTTCGATTAATCGAAATACATCATAATTTAATACACTTCTTACCACTCACGCACTGCTCTGCAGCATCTGCTTGACCCCACCCCGCAGCGCGGGAATGAACATATCAGCCCTCCCGAGCACCGAGACCGCAATTCCGAGACTGAGGACACGCTGAGCAAAACTTCTGCTCGTGTACGCGCCGATCATCGTATCAACGAGTTCCATCTGTGTTGCTATCGGCAGATACAGAATCCGCACACCGTCCCTAACCATCCGCCGCATGTAAATTAAGCTCATCTCCTGAACACCGATGTCCTCAAGCAGAATACCGGTTCCGGTCTCAGGCGGCATGCTCGAAAGAATGATCAGCTGCCGTTCGCCCGACCTGAGATCCCACCGCACCCGGAGCAGCTCCGCAAGCGCGAGATCGAGTCTGCCGCACCCGGAGCCGTTCGCTCTGAGCAGTCGTTTGTAATCGACACTCTCGTAAAAATCAATCTCGGAGCCGAATGTGATGAGCGTCTTCGTCTCTGCAACGGTGAGCCCGTCAAGAAGCGCAATTGCGGCGATCTTTGCAAAGACGAGCGGCGCACGCTCCTCTGGCAGATCCTCCTTGAGGATCCCGGACCTCGACCACGCGGTCATAGAATCCGAGTTATCCACAATAATTGCAAGATGGAGTGCAGGCGTGCTC
>DAWR01000079.1:1990-19855 GCA_002506015.1 Candidatus Methanogasteraceae archaeon UBA261
CCGGTACCATCGTACTGCTGGTATGCCATTCTTTCACTCGTCGGAGGTACATAATAATCTCTCTTGAGCGCATCGGTTCCGATGTTCCGGCAATTGTCGATTATCTTCTGATACGTCCGGAGATTCGACTTCTGCATGAATTGCACGCAGTACGCCGCAGTATCAGAAACGAGATCCATGACACCCCGCTGCATCACACATCACACCTGATCCCCGATTGCGATCACCAGTTCCTGCACCCGGTGCAGGGAATGCGGGTCGGTCTCGTCCGCAATGATTGTGCCCTGATGGAATGCGGCGTCCATGAATGCGCTGACGCGATCAGAGCCCTGTGCAATCGAAAGCTCGCAGTACCGCGCCATTCTGATGAGCCCGTCGGTGGACAAGCCCTGCGGAAGCCCCCTGTCTTTCTTCCAGATCGCCCTCGTCTCCTCTGCGAATTTGAGTGCCGCCGCAACCACTCTCTCGTCAAGATCGGGGGTAATCGTTGCAAGCAGCGACCGCTCGGTTGCGCTGCTTGGATATCCGATGTCAATGGGCACAAATCTCCTTTTGAGTGCATTGCTGAGCCGGTACGTCCCTTCGTCTCCGAAGTTTGCGGTTGCGATCAAAACCCAGTTGTCCGGCTTCGTGAGCGTCATCTCCTGGTACTCGAGCGGGAGTGTGCCGAGCGATAGCAAGAGAAAGAGACCCGAGTATGCGGAACTCGGAGCCCTTGTGAACTCGTCAATCAGGAGATTCTTCTTGTCGAGAATTGCTCGCGTGACGGTTCCGTGTTTGTACACAAACCGCTCCGAAAGATCGGAACTGCCTGACATTGAGAGCGGGTGGAAGCCCCCGACGATCTGGTACTCGCTCATCCCTTCGGTTCCCTCGATCTCGTAGAACGTGTCCTTTCCGCCACCAAGCGATGTTAAGATGTGCTCTGCGATCGTCGTCTTCCCGTTACCAGGGGGACCGTACAACAGGATCGGGTATCCGAGATCGATATACCTCAGCGCCCGTATGATTGCGTCATCATGACCCTTGATCTTGCAGGTCTCAAGAATATTGAGATACTCGTTTGTTGAGAGCATTTATCTGAATGTAAACTCCACGTTCACCTCTATCTGCTGCAGAATCTCCTCTGCATCGTCTTTCGATCCATATTCGTACTTTGATACGAGTAATTCCAGTTCATTCCTGAATTTGCCGAGTGCTTGCACACATGTCAATCGATTCAACTTCCCCTTCTTAAAATCCGACTGAAACCCTTTCATCTCATGTATGAGCGGTCTGTATGGATTTTTCTCTTCTTCGTTCACTTCTTCTTTCGCCTCTGCGACCGGTCTGCGATATATGACCTCGCCAGCCCGCGTGATCTCCTTCTCGATGTCAAACGCATTCAGCACCAGGCGGTTTGCAAAGAATGCGACCATGACAAAGACCGTGTTTGCAAGGAGGTAGTACCAGCTGAGTCTCAGAAGATCTCCGCGAGTCATCGAGAGGAAGACGTATACTTTGTTTAATTCGTCGATAATCGGGAGCTGGCTGATCGCAATAACCGCAACAAGCATGATGAATATTGAAAGTGTCAAAATCCCGGTCGTAACCGTCGCGGAGAATCGCTTGGTCGCGGAGAATTTGAGGTTTCGTGCAGTTCCTGCGAGCAGATAACACCACAGAAGCGGTATCAGCGAAGAGAGGGCGAGCGCAAGCAGCAGGATATCCGGTTTTCCACCGACATAGTCCAGATTCCGCGTCTCCATGGTGTTATATGCGATTATGGCGAACCCCATCCCTGAAAACCCGTAACCGTATCTCGGCGAGTCAACGATCGCGATCAAGACAACGATCGCGTTCGCCATCGCAAAGATCGTTACCGGAAGGAACTGGAATGAGTCGAAGATGTCCCCGGTCTGTGCGAGGTTCGTTGCAGCGCCCACAGCCCAGTATGTGGAAAACCCGAGGAAGATGTATGTGGCAAACTTGATTGCATGGCTCGGAAGCAGGTATATAACCGGAACAGCCAGTGCTGTCAGCAGCATCAGCACGAATATCGTGGCAAACCCGGTTGTTCCCTGATATATCGACGATACATAGATGTTTGTGATTCCGATCAGAACCGCACACAGAAGCGCGATGGTTGTGGTAGTAGATGTTCGATTACCCTCGATACGGTCTCCCCCTATTGTTCCCATAAATGAGTTATAGCTCGAAGGATAAATAATTTGCTGTGCTACCACGCTCACCGATGCCGTCACCACCCCTGCGCTACCCCTACCGCTACCCCTGCAGCAGGTCAGGCACCTCAATTTTACCCTGCGCAAGATCGGCATGCGTCCGATATGCAGCGATCAAGAGTCCCATCAGCATCGGCGCAAGGAAGAAACCTGCAATACCGGCAACGAATGCGCCGCCTATGAACATCAGCATCATCAACAGCGGATGGGTGTACGATGTTGCGCCAACGATGTAGGGGCGGAGCACAACTTCGGTCGGTCCGTAGATTATGATCGAGGCTATAACATAGAATGTGATCGCGTTCTCGAGTCCGTATTCAAAGTATCTGCCAACCGAGATCGGCGCAAGGATCATCCAGCCGGCAAATATCGGGACCAGCGAAGCAAGAAAGACGAGCGCTGACATCGCAAGGATATGCGAGACGTCAAAGAAGTAGAAGACAAAGAGCGATGTGATGCTGGCGACGATCGCAACGTACAGATTGCCTATGAATATTCCGGAGAGTATCCGGTCGGCATGTCCGAGGAATACATCGACGATCGGAAGACCGTTTTTCGGCAGCAGGTTCTTTATGAGTTCAGCCAGTTTGACTCCGTCTTTTAAGAGGAAGAAGCAGACGAATATCGAGACTATGGCGTTGATTGCGAGAACAGTCACCCTCTTCGCATAATTAAATGCCGGAATCTGCCCGGCAATTCCGATAATTGTGTGCGTAAGATTCTCAACAGTTATCGAGATGTCCGAATATATGAAATCCGGAATTCCCAGACTCTCGATAGTGGCTATGAATTGTGTCATGATCTCTGAGTGATGTTTTACCGCCCAGATACCTTGATTTGCGATTTCAATCGCTCCTATTCCGAGTATGAATGCGATCGGCGTGACTATACAGGCTGTTGCAATGAATGGGGCAAATTGTTCGTACTTCGATAACTTATTGCTTATCGGTCTCCCTACATAAGCAAATACCACGCCGAGGATTATTCCGTCCAGAAGCGGCAGCGCTATATAGATTATCGCCAGAATGAGAACCAAGACTCCCGCTGCGGCTGCGATCGTCCATCTGTGCTCGATGAGCTTTGACACGCCGTCAGATTCCATAGTTAACTGTTAACCCCCACACCCCGGTATAGTAATTAACTACACTCTGTTGCGCACACTCTATTTAGTTTTCGTCCACTGGAACGACACGTTCCATCCGGGTTCCGCGAACGATTATGACTGAGCATGGCGCTGTTGATGCGACCTTCTCAGAGACGCTTCCGACCAGCAATTTGGAGATCATGCCTTTTCCAGTAGATCCGATCACCACCAGGTCGTTACCTTCTTCCCGTGTAATCTTCAGGATCTCGGGCGCAGGTTTACCCTCACGCACGATGATTTCCGCTTCAACTCCTTTGGAATCCGCAATTTTTCTGACCCGGTCCGCAATCTTTGTGGATTCATCGAGCATACGCTCGCGCAACTTCTTTACCGCTGATTTGGGAAGTTTCAGCACATCACCATAATGCCTGCCAGCGCCAACGCCACCGGCGGTCACTACCCTTGTCTCGTCGAGACGCATTCTATCAGCGACGTAGCATACAGAAACTTTCGCATCGAACCTCCTTGCGATGCTCAATCCGGACTGTGCTGCATACTCGGCATCCATTGAGCCGTCTGTTGCGATCAGGACATTTTTGTAGCCTTCAGCACCGCCACGCACCAGCATAAGATGGCACTCACAACTTCGGAGCACGCGGCTTGCAATCGTCCCGATGTGGGCTGAGTGTGACACTCCTGTCGCGCCCATGAAGATCACACTCGCATCGATTCGGGATGCCTCGTCAAGTATCTCCTCAAATGGAGATCCAATCACTACTTTTGCCGACTTCAGGGTTATTCCATGCCCCTTTGCAATCTCTTCTATCCTCTCGAGATATCGCTCTCCGGCGGTCTCCATGCCTTCGATGATATCCGGATCTTTGTACACGCGGGAGTCCACCACGTGAATTGCGGTAAGTTCCGCACCGTATATCGCTGTAAACCGTGCGGCATGCCCGATTGCAGCCTCTGACTGAGATGAACCATCAACAGCTACTAAATATTGAAATCTTACCATATTTAAGACACCTTTTTCGGTACTGTGTATACTCGCTCAGCACGGGCGCTCTTCACAACCATGACCGAGCATGGCGCTGTTCGCGCAACCTTCTCGGATACGCTCCCGAGCACCCATCTGGAGACAACGCCCTTTCCTGTGTATCCGATCACCGCAAGATCGACATGCTTGGCATCGATCGCTTTGAGTATCTCGACGGCGGGTTTTCCCTCCCACACCAGGGTCTCTGCCTCGATTTTCTTCTCCTTGCCGAGTGCTACAACGTCGCTTGTGATCCGCTCCGCCTCTGCCAGATCCTTCCTGCTGCCCGTGCGTATCATGGAACATGCAATCAAACCGGAGTTATATCTGCGAGCAATACTCGCACCAAAGATCGCGGCGTATCCTGCATCATCCGAGCCATCCGACGGAATCAGGATGTTTTTATAAAACTCATCGTTCTCGAGTTTGTCACGCACCAGCAGTATATGGCATCGTGCGCCACGTAGCACTCGCTCTGCGGTGCTGCCAATAGTCTCGCCGTCGGTTTTATCCGCACCGCAAGCTCCAAGGATGATCAGGCTGGCATCGATATTCCGCTGCTCCCTGATGATCTCGTTGTATGGCGATCCCGCCACAACCTTTGTCTCGAGAACTCCGATTCCGCGATCCTTGCATTGGCTACGCACAGCGTCCACGAGCGATTGCCCGGTTGCTGTCTGCTCCTTGATCTCTTCCGTATCCTTGTGCACTCTGGTATCCACAACATAGACCGGTGAAATCTCAGCGTTGTACATCTCTGCCATTCGCATGGCGTGCTTGATGGCTACCTTGGAATACTCAGAACCATCAACTGGTAATAGGAATTGAAACTTTGCCATAGGCGACACCTTGTTTTTACAAACGGACATAATAACACTTAAGTCTATTCCTGTCTACCAGTAGCCAGCAGTTCCGAACCGAACCACGTAATGGAAAAGACGGGGCTCAGCCATGTTCAGCAATTCAGATCATGCATCCGAAAAAGATTCGGTTATGCTAAAAAACCAGGTAAAGATAAGATTTTGCATTTTTCCCTAATTTTATTAGGGTTTGCTATTTATTTACCCAATCGTCGTACACATCCACTAACCTATATTCAAAACAGGCGAAAGTACTGGGTGGGCTAACAATAACAAAAACAATTTTGATATGCGGTTCGACCACATGAAACACCGAAGATCTCCCTCACCACGTGGCAACAGGTCTCAAGCAGGTGGGTGCGGAGGTCATGGTGAAGAGTGTAGCGGATGCGAGCACGGATGAGCTTGCCGGGTATGATGCGGTCGTATTCGGCTGCGCCATGCGGGGTGACTGTGAATTGCAGGATGATTTCATCGCAGGCGCAACCCACATAAGCAGCATCCGGATTGCGGTTCTCGGAACCGTGCTTGCACTCCCGCTAATCAAAGGGATCTGGATGAGATAGGTGCGCGTTTGAAGAATCTTGATGAGCATACGCATGACCTGATGGCGCATACAGAAACAATGCAGAAAGAGATCTCATAAGGTTGCGTTTCCGTAGTATCTCTCTTTTTGATGCAGGAGACTTTCAACAAGTCTTCCTGCATCTCTTTTATCTTGTGCACATCCTCCGGTGCAGAGACTCCGCGGATTGGAAGTGTTTTCGGCGAGACACCCGGTCATAGACCGAAAATTGCTGTTGATGTGAACTATAGATTTAATACCACATACGGCGATGCTTCTTGATAGAGGATTACTAGAGGATTAACAGATGCCAACGATACACAGACCAAGAAGAGGGTCACTTGCATTCACCCCAAAAGTAAGAGCGCAAAAACTGGTCGCTCGAATCAAATCGTGGCGAGCGGATGACGGAACAGAGCCAAAAATACAGGATTTTGCCGGATACAAGGCAGGAATGACACACGTGCTGATGATTGACGATCGTCCGAATAGCATCACAGCCAACATGGAGATCGCAGTGCCTGTAACAATCATCGAGACTCCGCCGATGCGCGTTGTTGCGATACGCGCTTATGCAGATAACGAATATTATGGGATGAAAACAATCTCGGAAGCGTGGGACGACAAGAGCGCTGACGGCATCGCCACAATCGAGCGCGCGCTGGAGGCAGGCACGGTGGACGAGATCAGGATAGTTGCCAAAACCATGCCTGATCAGGTCAAAGGGACGCCGAAGAAGAAGCCAGACGTCATGGAAACACTGATTACGGGCGGTAACATCGCTGCTCAGTTCGAGTATGCGAAATCAATTCTTGGAACAGAGTATCAGGCAACCGACATCTTCAGCGAAGGGGCGTTCATCGATGTTGTCGCGATAACCACGGGGAAAGGAACGCAGGGGCCTGTAAAGAGATGGGGCGTTGCGCTGCAGAAGGGTAAGCACAGCCGCACCGGAAAGCGACGACACATAGGAAACCTCGGTCCATGGACTCCGTCGTATGTGCGCAGAACTGTTCCGCTGATGGGGCAGACCGGATACCAACAGCGAACCGAGTGCAACAAGCGGATCCTGAAGATCGGAACCGATGGAAGTGAGGTGACGCCCAATGGCGGATTTGTGAACTATGGCGTCGTTGGGGACAATTACATGATGGTTCGCGGGAGCATTCCCGGACCCTCAAAGAGGCTGATTCGGATGCGGCACCCCATACGTGGCAAAGAGCCGCTGGGCGTTCCGACGATTGCTCGCATCAGCAGAAAGTCGCAACAAGGGTGATTGAAGTGAAAAGCAATGTTTTGAGTTTATCCGGAAGCCCGGTACGTGAAATTGAGCTTCCAGCAGTCTTTTCGGAAACGTACCGCCCGGACCTGATCAAAAAAGCGGTTCTTGCCGCACAGGCGAACAGAAGACAGCCGTACGGTGTAACCCGCTATGCTGGCATGAGGACCTCGGCACGATCGCTTGGATCGGGCAGGGGTCTGGCGCAGATCCCGAGACTGGTTAATTCGAGTCATGCCGCACGAGTTCCGCAGGCAAAGGGTGGCAGAAAGGCGCATCCACCAAAAGCCGAGAAGGACTGGAGCGAGAAGGTCAACAAAAAGGAGCGAAGGCTTGCAATCAGGTCAGCGATCGCTGCAACAGCCAATCCGGATGTAATTCGTGCCAGAGGGCACAGATTCGAGGCGGAGGTCCCGATCATTCTCGAGGACACGTTCGAGAGTTTGACCAAAACCAAGGACGTCTGCGACGTTTTGCAGTCGATTCACGTCTGGGACGATGTGTTGCGTGCCAAGAACGGACGAAAGATCAGAGCCGGACGAGGAAAACTCCGGGGTAGGAAGTACAAGAAGCCAAAGAGCATCCTGATCATTACCTCCGGGCATAACGGACTCGAAAAAGCTGCACGCAACATTTCTGGCGTGGATGTGGCGACATACGACCGGTTGAACGCTGAAATGCTCGCACCGGGCACGCACGCAGGCAGGCTCACGATCTGGACAGAGAGCGCGGTTGCGAAGCTGGATGCGTGAGGAACCCAGGGAGTGGGAAATGAAACAAGCAGACATAGCCAACTATCTGAAACAGGTCTATCAGAAGGAGATTACCGTAACCGGCGTCGGAAAGCTCGGCGAGACTGAGGACGGTTTGAAGGAGTTCGGATACGGAAATCCGCTTCTGCTCCGGTTCCTCGCGGACGGCGAGGAGAAGTCCGCAGTCCTCTCATCCATGCGGACAGAAGGCGGTTTCGGGCATGATCATTTCTCTGATCGGGCGCAGATTTTGATATGGCAGTATTCCACGTTCAATAACCTGCCAAAACACGTGAAGTCCATCGACGCCGGCTATTTCACGGCTGATGGCAGGCTTGAGTCGGCAGGCGATGCTACAGAGTATTTCCTTCTGATGGAGGAGGTTGCGGGCGTCGAATACTTCATGGATCTTGAGCGGATCAGCGCAGAAGGCGCAACAGAGCTGGACGAGGATCGTGCACGCGCATTATCTGATTATCTGGCAGATATCCATGCTCGCAAGTCCGATAATCAGGAACTCTATGTGCGGCGGATCCGGGACACGGTCGGACACGGAGAGTGCATCATGGGGTTGGTGGACAGCTACCCCCATGGGCTTGATTTCATAACTGACGAAGAACTCCTTGCAATCGAGAAAACGTGTATTGACTGGAGATGGAAGCTCAAAATTCAAACAGATCGGCTATGCATGGTCCACGGAGATTTTCACCCATGGAACGTGATGTTTCGGGAGGGTACTGATTTTAGCGTGCTCGACCGGAGCCGCGGAGAATGGGGCGAGGCAGCCGACGATGTCTCGAGCATGGCGATGAATTATATCTTCTACTCGCTTCAGAAGCACGGTGGACTGGAAGGCGACTTCAAGAAAGTCTACGACCGGTTCATGGATCATTATCTGACAACAACAGAGGATTGGGATCTTTTGAAGGTAATCCAGCCATTTTATGCGTTTCGCGGGCTGGTTGTGGCAAGTCCGGTCTGGTACCCGAACCTCGATTATGGAATCAGGGTAAAACTTTTTAATTTCATAAAAAACACCCTCGCAGAGGAAGAGTTCGATTACCGGAATGTGAATTCATATCTCTCTGGGTGATTCGCAGGAGACTGCATGGCGATATCACAGGCGCACAAACGATACGAATTTAAGCGACATCTCGAGGAGATGAGAAGCAAGACCGGAAAGGGCACGGAACTGATCTCGCTCTACATCCCTCCGGACAAACAGATTTCTGATGTGGTTGCACAGCTCAGAGCAGAGCATGGGCAGGCTGCGAACATCAAATCAAAGTCCACACGCACGAATGTGCAGAGCGCGCTTGAATCGGTGCTTGCACGCCTCAAGTATTATCCAAGACCTCCGGAAAACGGGTTTGTCATCTTCTGCGGTACGCTTGACCTTGACGGGCATAGGACAACGCTGGACACGATGATAATCGAGCCACACGAGCCGATCACATCCTATAAATACCACTGCGACTCGTCCTTTTATCTGGATCCTCTTGAGGAGATGCTTGTTGAAAAGAGGACGTTCGGACTCATCGCAATCGATCGGAGAGAGGCAACAATCGGGCTTTTGCGCGGCAAAGCCATAGAGTCACGCAAGCATCTGACATCCACAGTTCCCGGAAAGCAGCGTAAGGGCGGTCAGAGCGCACATAGATTCCAACAACTGCGCCTCATTGCAATTCACGACTTCTACAAGAAAATAGGCAATAGTGCGAGCGAAATATTCCTGACAATTGACCACAAAGACCTAGAGGGCGTGCTTATTGGGGGACCGTCCCCGACAAAGGAAGAATTCTTCGACGGCGAGTTCTTACACCACGAACTACAGAAAAAAATTATGGGATTGTTTGATACCGCGTATACCGATGAATCGGGTCTCTATGAACTGGTTGATGCTGCAGAGGATGCGCTGCAGGACCTGGAGGTCACCAAGCAGAAAAAGATCATGCAGCGGTTTATGCGAGAACTGGTGAGCGATAAGGGACTTGTCGCATACGGAGATTCTCAGGTGCGTGGAAACCTAGAGCTGGGTGCTGTCAGTGTTCTGTTGATATCTGAAGACCTGCGGCAGGTGCGTGTGACAATTGCATGCCAAAACTGCGATTACACTCGAAAAGATACTCTAGAAAGCGTTCCGGATTCCATCGAAGAGCGCTGTCCGTCATGTAACTCCGAGCTGAAGGTTACGGATGTTGTGGACGTTGTTGATGAGCTGACAGAGGTCTGTGATCAGATGGGGACCAGTGTTGAGTTTATATCCACTGAGTTTGAGGAGGGCGACCAGTTGATGCGGGCGTTTGGTGGGGTGGCTGCGATGTTACGGTATGATGCAGGGGTCTGAGGTCTGAGTGTCAAGCGTCAAAATGATTATAAGTTGTTAGCAAAGTATGATACTCATGCGACAACTTACAGATCGGCAGTTCATAGACCGCGGTTCGGAGACCACGTTTCTGGAGAAACGGTACGCAACAGCAGATCCGGAGTTTCTTGTTGTCTATGGCAGGCGCAGGATCGGAAAGACCAGACTTCTATCAAACTTTTTACAGAATAAGCCAGGCATCTATTTTCTCTGCACGAAAGATAGTGAACAGGCGAATATAGATCAGATGAAGAAGAAGATGTCGGTCTTTCTAAGAATGCCTACATTTGAACGGCTGGCGATCAGTAACTGGATTGAAATTTTTGAATATTTTTTTGAATTTTATAATGGGGATGAAAGGATCATTTTCATTCTTGATGAGTTCCCCTACTTAATCGAATTGAACAGAGGAATGACATCGGTTTTTCAGAAGATCTGGGATGAAAACCTCTCGAATCGGGGTGTTATGCTCATACTTACCGGTTCGAGCGTTGGAATGATGGAAACTGAAGTACTTGGGAACCGTTCCCCCCTGTATGGGCGGAGAACCGGGCAGTGGAAAGTTACTGAGATTGATTTCGAACATATAGGGAATTTCTTGCCAGGATATGAAACGCTTGACCTCTGCAGAGTCTATGGTGTGGTTGGAGGTGTTCCTGCATACCTCGAAAAGTTTGATGGGAGTCTAACATTTTTTGAAAATATCATGGAACGGATGTTAAAAAAAGGCGAATTCTTAAGTCTTGAGCCGGAATTTCTCTTAAGAGAAGAGTTCAGAGAGCAGAAGAATTATTTCTCAATCTTAAAAGCGATAGCTCTTGGGTATAACACTCTTGCGCAGGTTTCAACATACACAGGTCTCGAAAAGGGAAACGTCTCCAAATATCTACATGTTCTTGAAGGTACAAGGATTCTCAGGCACATTCTTCCAATCGGCAGAAGAAAGAGGGGTATTTATACAATCGAGGATCCGTTATTCGCATTCTGGTTCAGATTCGTC
Source organism: Candidatus Methanogasteraceae archaeon UBA261 (assembly GCA_002506015.1). Classification (GTDB taxonomy): domain Archaea; phylum Halobacteriota; class Methanosarcinia; order Methanosarcinales; family Methanogasteraceae; genus Methanogaster_C. The sequence continues at coordinate 13,157 of DAWR01000079.1, forward strand.
TATCCAAACCGGGATGATGTAGAGTCTGAAAACTACGAAGAGCTCCTTTCAAAGATCGAACACGACTTTCCGGCGTATATGGGATTTAGATTTGAGTTTCTGTGCGAAGAACTGATCAGAAAGCGTCGCATCCCACTGCCTATAACCCCCACATCCATTGGGAAGTGGTGGCACAAGGAGGTAGAGATCGATATCATAGCCATGGACGAGAACGCCGATGAGATCTTTTTTTGTGAGGTGAAATGGAGCGATCTTAACAGACGCGAGGCGGAGAAACTTCTAAAATCACTGGTTGCAAAAGCAGAGTCGATGGACTGGCGTAGGGGGAATCGAACTGAGTACTATGGAATAATCGCCAGAAAGATCGCAGGCAAAGAAGAATTCAGAGATCAGGGATACTTTGTCCATGATCTGGAGGATCTGATATGAACCGAATCGAAAAAGCACTCAAAAACGTCAGAGGCGAGGTATACACCGACGCGCCTACGTTATACTGTTATTCAACCGATGCGAGCATCTACCGGATCGTGCCCTCAGCAGTCGTCTGCCCTCTCGATGCGCACGATGTGCAAATCGCTGTTAAGGTGGCAGGAGTGCTTGGAATTCCGATAACAGCCCGTGCTGCAGGGACGAATCTAGCTGGAAGCTCGATTGGCACAGGAATCATTCTCGATCTCTCTAAGAATATGAACAAAATTCTCGGAATCGTGCAGGATGGGGCAGGGGATCCGGAGTTCTTTGTGGATGTTGAGCCAGGAGTCGTATTCAATGATCTCCAGGCATATTTAGGCGAGAAGGGGCTGTTTCTCCCGCCAGACCCATCGAGTTCTGAGATCTGCATGATCGGTGGCAACCTCGGAACGAAGGCGAGCGGCGCAAGATCTGTGAAATACGGAACAATTGACGATTATGTGGCTGGTGTCGAGTTTGTGACCGCTGATGGCGAGACAATCGACACCACTCTTGCAAAAACTATTCCTAATTGGATATCCGAGGGTTTGCTTGGGATTAAAGAGCGAATACTCAATGATTCCGATACAATCGCACGTCTTGAGTCAAAACGGGGCGTAAAGACTGCGAGCGGCTACAATATCAGGGCGCTCTTTGATTACGAGGAAATCGGCGATGCGATCACACATCTGATGTCAGGAAGCGTCGGAACACTCGGCATATTCACGAAAATACGACTGAAAGTCCTACCGATCACATCGGGGAGGTCTATCAGCGCGATATACTTCAAAAATGTATACGACGCCGGTGATGCTGTGCAGCACATCAGAGAACTTGGTCCTGTCAAGATCGAGATGATGGACTCAACATCCCTTGCGATCGTCGGCGCGGAATATCCGGATATGGGAGTTCCGGAGGATGCAAGTGCGCTCTTTGTTGAATTTGAAGGCGATCGTCTGGAATCAAAGATTCGCGACCTCGAAGAACTGATTGGTGCGCGGTATGATATCTATGGCGAGGTTGCTTCCGAATCAGCGGACCTGGAAGCGCAGGAAAAGGTATGGGCGGTCAGAAAAGCACTTGTTCCGATCCTGACAAACTACGATTCCGATACGAAGCCTGATGCATTCATAGATGACGTTGCTGTTGCCGTATCCGATCTTGCGCCGCTGATTGGTGACCTGCACGAGATATTCGACGAATATGGAATCGTCTCTGCGATCTACGGGCACGCGGGGTCGGGAAATCTACATATCCGTCCGATGCTGAACTTGAACGACCCGAAGAACATCGACCTGCTCCCGGAGCTGGTGAACCGCGTCTACGATGTTGTATTCAAGTACAACGGCACCATGACCGGCGAGCACGGAATGGGGCGTCTCAGGACGATGTTTCTTGAAAAGGAGTGGGGCGAGAAGATATATGGCTACATGCAGCAGATCAAGGAGCTATTCGACCCGGATTGCGTCCTGAACCCTGACGTCATGTTCAGCGACAGGAAGATAACAGACGATATAAAATATCCAACAGAATATATAAGCCAGTTCGAAAAACCGTGCGTCAACTGCGGGTACTGCAAATCAGTCTGCCCGATATCAATCACTGTGGGGGGCGAAACCGGTTCGAGGTCTTTTCTGCAACTCGCAAGGTTCAGGAAGCTTGAAAAACCGGCAGCATCAGAGTCGCGCCGCGCAGGAGACATGCTCAAAACATGTCTCGGCTGCCTCAGGTGTGCAACCAGATGCCCGAGCCACGCAAGCGTCGGAGAGATGTTATTCTCGCAGAAGACTCCGCCCGTATACATCAGGAAGGCGATGGGTATGTGGGCATACGATTCCGATCAATTCGGCAGGTATTCACGGTTCTTTGGAAGAATCGCACGTCCTGCTGCGGGGGTGGTTCTGAGACGGGATCTTCCGAAAATGAGGAAAAAACTTCCGGAATTTGAGGATTACGTACAGGATCCGGATGCGATGAACGTTGCAGTCTTTATGGGCTGTGCGTCTGCGATACTCGATGATGGCGTCCTCGATTCAATGATTCGGGTGCTGAAGAAGAGTGGATTCAATGTCACTGTTTTGGAGCATAACTGCTGCGGACTTCCGATGATCGAGGAGGGGCTTTACGATCTGGCAAAGGATGCCGCGCGAAAAGTGGTCACAGCATTCGCATCTGAATTCACATCCACATCCGCTGATCAAAGATACGACGCAATCGTCACAGCATGCGCATCCTGCACGATGATGCTCAAGCGATTCGGGGGGCTGCTTGCAGAGGACGATTGCGAGGTTCGTGATGCCGCAGTGAGGGTATCATCAATCACATACGATATTGGAGAGTTTCTGGCGAAGTTTGTGGACGAAGAGGTCTTTTCAAAAGAAAAACTGGATATCCGTGCGGTATACCACAATCCTTGCCATCTTGCTGCTGCCGGGGTTAAGGACAGCTCCCGGGTGCTGGGGTTGATAGTATCCGAGTTTGCTGAGCTTTCTGATGGATGCTGTGGCGGGGCGGGAGCGTACAGTTTCCTGCATCCGGGTAGCTCTGATAGGATATTCGACCGGAAGATTGATGAGATTCGCAGAATCGATCCGGATGTGGTTGTCACCACCTGTCCGAGCTGTGAACTCCAGTTCAGGCACGGGCTTGCAAGGAATGGTCTGAGGTGTGATGTCATGAACATCGTCGAAGTGGTGGATCGGTATTACCAGCGTGCATAAATTAATATGAACTGATCACAAGGAAGATCATCAGACAGACATACGTAAACACGTTACAAACAGGAGAGAACAAGAGATGAAGGTATGTATCCCAACAGAAGGAGACGGCGGAATTGAGGATTCCGTCGGGCAGCATTTCGGCAGAGTTCCGACGTACACCGTAGTAGATGCTGATACAGGCGACGTGGAGGTATTTCAGAATACCAGCGAGCACAGAGGCGGCGTGGGACTGCCCCCGGACATTATATCAAAGACCGGTACGCACGTCATGCTCTGTGGCGGTCTTGGACCGAAAGCGGTCCTGATGTTTGAGGAGTTCGGAATCGACGTCTTCGTCGGCGCGCAGGGCACTGTGCGTGATGCGATTGAGGCGTGGAAGCAGGGATCGCTCATGGAGGCGACTGACGAGAACGCGTGTCAGGAGCACAGGCAGCACTAACTCATATAAATTATGGTTGTGGGGGCTTTCGCGTGTGGGGTGTCTCCACACAATCGTTAGAATTGGAGTGGTGGGAGATATAAAATAGTTTTAGCGTCTGCCCCTCTCCCACCACAATACACTATGACGGTTTGAGTATATAAATGTTTGTGTTGCGTGGGACTTTGAGATGCCTGTTTGCAGACGTGAAACTTCATTGACTGAGTTGTGCGCTATATGTCTTTGAGGGTGGGATACCGCGCACGCAGAAGATCATCAGAACTGAAGAAATCTATCCGAAGACTCGGGTGGCACAGACAACATTGCAGCCCACCTTTGCAACCGCCGAATCAGCGGGATACGCTCCTGATAAAGTCCATATTCCTGACGATTCTGGCGCTGACGACCGCTCCAACGACCACATTTACGTAGTAGGTCACCCCCCTCCAGCAGATCACCACGATTCCGACGAGGTGCAGCGGTACGAATGTTGCGAGAAGCACAGTGGACGAAAGCTCTGCAACTCCTGACGCTCCCGGCGTTATCGGAACGACCATAACAATTGAGATTATCACCTGCGCTGCGAAGGCGACCGGGATCAGGGCAGTCACGTTCGGGACGTTCAGACCGCCGAGGATTAGCGGGATGAGCATGAACTCAACGATCCAGAAGAGGAGTGTAGCGCCGGATGCGAGCAACATATCCGATTTCATGCTTTGGGAGTCTCTGATGCCTCTGGTGAAGCTGTTTTTGAACTCGAGCACCTCCGCTTCGATCTTTTCGACGATCGCATCCGACATCTGCCCGAGTCCGAGGAGACTGGCAATCCACTGAGCAAAAGCGGTAACAGCCGAGATGAACCACGAGTGATTGGATATGGCAAGTAAGATTGTAGCGATTGTAAGTATCACAATCAGCGCGGCAGAAATGAGCAGGATGTCCAGTTCAAGCGACGTTCGTTTCAATGTGATCAATGCAAGTGGCAGCGCGAGAAGCAGCAGCAAGGCATCGAATAACCGTCCTGCAACAACGATTGCGGACGCTTTTCCCGGAGTTATGCCTTCCTTTGCCAGCATATACACCATAACCGGCTCTCCACCCGCACTCGACGGCGTAACCGCCATCATGAGCAGGCTCGATGTCGCAATCTCTGTGGATTTGACTACACCCACGCGCTCGCCGAGACTTCGGCAGAGAATCGATATACGGAACCCCCAGATGCCGTATGAGATTGCGTGCAGGATAATTGCAGCAAGCAGGTAGGTCGGCTGCACTGCAAGAAGGCTCGGAAGCGTCTCATCGGTTGCGGTGTATAAAAGAACGGCGACGATTGAGAGTATGCTCATGGCGGCACCGATAACAATCATCCTCTTTAGCCACTGCATGCGTATCATGCATGCGGCGATCTGATTTAACGTGTGCGCTCGAGCGCATCTTTGCGATATCCAGACAGCGCCTAAATTACCGATTTTTTAGATAGTGCCCGGTTACCACTTAATTTGAAGCGGATATGTGTTTGCATTTCCCGGACGTCTTAGACTCTCGATCTAACAATCAATCTCTGCAGGATCAGACATCAGATAGAGACCCACAGAACCAGAACCGCCACAAATCCAACGATTGAGGCATAATCCAGTCCCGCCAGCGCCCCGCCATAATAGTACCGCTTCGCATCTCGGTGGTAACACCGTGACTCGAGAGCATCGGACAATTCATCCGCTTTCCTAAACGATCTTCGCAGCAGCGGAACGATCAGTGCCGTAAAACCCGCAATTCCAGTTGGCTTGCATCCCCTCGCTGCCTGCGCCCGCAGAATCACATCTCTGTCAAGCAGCAACCCTGGAATGAATGTTACGGCAAGTCCGATCATGAATGCACAATCTGCACCGAAGCGTCCGAGCGGTCTCAGAAAGAAGGCGAGAGCCGTCTTCAATTCAGATTGCGAGGTTGTGTGCAGCAGTATCATTGTGAAGAGGATCAGGAGAATGAACCTTGCGGGCGGGATTGCCGCAGCGACGACGCTGCCTTTCGAGACTACGAGCAGATGGGTCAGAAATATTAGAACAATGAATATCGCAATCGGTCTGAGCCCTCGCAGAAGACTTGCGATCGGGATACCTCCGACAGCCGCAAGTAGCAGCACGATTGCCCCCAGAAGCCCGAGCTTCACAGGATCTGCTAGATATACTATGATCCCCATTCCTGCTGTGAGCAGCAGTTTCGTGCGTGAATCGAGATTGTGGAGGTACGAATCTCCTTTTCTATACGTGGCAAACATTATTCTCACACCCCGTCCCGATACTGATCTTTCGTGCCCGTAAATGCCAGAACCCCCTTGTCCAGCACCGCGATTCGTTCTGAAATGTCCAGAACATCCTGGACTCGGTGGGATATGTAAACAACGGTCAGATCACGAGCCACCCCCCCAATTACATCCAGAACCCTCCTTCTCGACTTTTGGTCGAGTCCGGCAGTGGGTTCGTCGAGAACGAGGTAATCGGGCGCACTCGCGATCACGCATCCGAAGGAAACGAGCCTCCTCTCTCCTGAGCTGAGATGAAACGGCGACTTCTCGAAAGTTCCCGAATCCAGACCCACCGCATCTATCGCAGATCGCATCTTCCGATTTATCGTATTCTCTGATAAGCCCGTCTTCCTGATCCCGAAAGCCATATCCTCCCGGACGGTCTTCTCGAAGAAGAAGTCCTCGGGGTGCTGAAATAGAATTCCAGCGTTCTTTCCGGGCTCAGGTGGTCTTCCATCGATTGTGATGCCGCCCGTTGTGGGCGTGTCAAGCCCGGCAATGAGCGATGCGAGCGTGGACTTTCCGGAACCGATCCCTCCGATAATCCCAAAAATTCGCCCCTTCTCGATTCTGAGACATATATTCTTCAATGCAGGGACTGCCCAGTCTGTGCCCGGATCGTATGTGTGAGATACGTGTGCAATCTCAATTCCAGGGCTCATCTGAGGCGAACGGGTACTCGTTGTGGACGTGAGGGCAGACGTGGCGGTGAGGGGGAGGGTGCGGCGGTGGGTGGGGGTGGTGGCGAGTTTGTAGTTCTCGATTGCTTCGTTTCCATATTCGGGCGGTTCCCACGATGTTACCCT
>DAWR01000224.1:0-528 GCA_002506015.1 Candidatus Methanogasteraceae archaeon UBA261
CACGGGTTCTGTGGCTGCGTCTTCCAGGTATGAGATTGAACCCCGGGTCACGGGCTCTCCGATCATCTTCAAACCCGTTGTGTAAAGCTGCACCTGCATCGCAGCTTCTTCGGGTGTTGTCACGGTGTCTGACGTCTTGTAGTCCCGCACCTCAATATTCTTGCCGTCGTGCAGTATCACGTCCACCTTCCCTGCGATTGTGGCACGGCAAACCGGGAACTCGATGCGGCTCTCTACTTCCTTGATGTTGTGCATGTCGTCAACGTGTTTCATCACAAACTGCACGAGTTTGCGCTTCGCCTTCTCTTTCGCTTTCTTCGTCTTCGCATCGCCTGCAAACGGCAGGTGGAAGTTCCTGTCAACGGAGGTTGCGATGGCGCTCATCGGGCTGTAGCCCTTATCGCGGATGAGTTCAGCCGCATAGCGCAGGCAGAAGTGGAGTGTGATGCCGTACCCGAGCATATCAGTCAGTCCCGGCTGGTAACCCCACACATGCCTGAACCGGTAAAAATACGGGCATTTTCTGTA
>DAWR01000224.1:540-2788 GCA_002506015.1 Candidatus Methanogasteraceae archaeon UBA261
CAACATCACGTAGCGGAAGAGAATCCCGGTCAGACAACTCGGTCATCCTGGAGCGATCGAGACCTTCGCTGATGAACTCGCTCGGTCCCACGTTATTGGTTATGCGTCTGAAACGGCTCACGACGAGTTCGTCCTTTGCGCGTGTCAATGCAACGTAAAAGAGCTTTCGTTCACTCTCGATATCGCCCTCGTACTTATCCACATCGAAGATATCTCGGGGGATGAGCCACTTCCCGGTCTTGCCCGTCATGCTTGATGGAAACCGTTTGTTTGTCATCGCGGGAATGAAGACGATGGGCCACTCCAGCCCCTTTGCCTGATGAACTGTCATGAGGTGTACAGCGTCCACGCCGCGAATGTCGTCGCCAGTCTGCTCTTCATAAGAACCCGTGGCATAAGCACTCATGAACCAGCACAGCCCCTTGAGGTCACGTTTCCAATTTATTTTTCTTCCACCAAGCATGTTCGCAGTTTCGTAATCGGTGAGAAGAGAACTGAAACGACCGAGATTTGCCATTATCACCGCATGGTTGGCATCGCCGGGATCAAGTTCGTGATACTGGAGTAGGGTCAGAAGCTCGTAATACGCCTCGGTGAAGTTCTTGAATTCGGAATTCAATGTCGAATCCTTCCACTTCGTCAGGGTTGCAACTATGTCATCCGGTAACGGCAATTCCGACATGCCAGTCCCCCAATCTCCGAGCGCTGAATAGAGGAGGTCTTCGCCTTCGATTGCAGACGACCATCGATCCTCCTTCCAGAATCCGTCGTCATAGAGCCATGCGAACAGTTTACTGACGGATTTGACATCGAATCGTCGGAAGAGACCAACTTTGCCACCCACCATAACCGGAATATCTCGCTCCCTGAAGACGTCGATGAACACAGGCGCAGACGTCTTGACACTCCGAAACAGGATGCCAATGTCACTGTATGAACACGCACTGTTTCCAACATGCAACTCGATCTGGTCTGCGATCCACTCAGCTTCCGCCCCGGCAGTCTCAAACTCGCCAAGATACGCGCCGCCATCGCCGTTTCTTGTTGGATCCAGATGTTCATACCGTTTTTCAAAATTGTCAGCGAACCCGTTGGCAATGTTAAGTACGGCTCTCACACTCCGCCGGTTTTCAGAGATCGAAACGGTTTCTGTGCTGGGATAATGCACCGCAAAATCTTCGAAACATCTTTCGTCCGAACCACGCCACTGATAAATTGTCTGTCGTGGATCGCCGACGATGAAAATTCTGGCATCCTTCCCAATCAAACGTATGAGCCGCTCTTGAGCGCGGTTAATATCCTGATATTCATCCACAATGAGATATTTCACATGTCCGAGTACCCCGGGTTGGGCAGCCAGATTGTCGATGGCAAGATGCACCATCCGGTTGAACGTGAGGCGCTTGTGTGAATCCAGAATATCTTCATACTTCTCAAGAGACTCTAAGAAATCAGGTGCAGATTGTTTGAGCTTTTCTTTCGTGATTAATTCACCGTAGACCACATTTAACGTATTTAAAAACGTTTCGCATTTCGACGAATGATTTCCTTCGATTGTAATATCCAGATCCCATCCAACCCGCATCAAAAATGCCATTTCCTGATTTTCGTCAAACACACTGTGATCACCATAGCCAAAATGATCCTCCAACAGCCGGAAGCAGTAACCATGGATAGTACCGATGAACATCTCGCCAAGCCGGGCGCAGATGTCGTCTCCGCCCAGGTGCCGGATTCGGTCATAGACCCGGCTTTTCATGCTCTGAGCGGCTTTTTCAGTGAATGTGAATGCGACAATGGAAGACGGATCGACCTGCTCGCACAGAAGAAGATGTACGATCTTCCTTGTCAGTGTTTCTGTTTTTCCTGCGCCTGCGCCAGCAATGATTCGGAGATGATCCTTATTCGAGAGAACCGCAGCTCTCTGACTATCTGATAATTGCATCGGCTCAGCGAGAATTCTCTCTGAAATTTGATTCTGATCCATTGTAGCCCCCACACCTCAATAGAAAACCGAAAGTCCTGCTGGAAAAATGGCTGCATTTCTCAATACTCATTTCGACCGCTGAATGAACGTGTATCCGCATAACCCCTTGCCCCACACAAGTTATATGCATTATACTTATTAAACTTTTGTACAAGAATGTATTTTTCCGATCTCCAGAAAAATATATAATTTATATTGAGTTATGGAATTTAAACCGGCTTTTTGCACAGACCGCCTTTTCCACACAAAACCGCGTGCGCC
>DAWR01000224.1:2932-3246 GCA_002506015.1 Candidatus Methanogasteraceae archaeon UBA261
TCACAGCAGCCGCTAAAAACAAAAAAAGAGAGGAGAATTAACCCCTCTCATCAGGGTTCGTCCTCCAGCCCTTCCTGGCATCGCATTATGTACACCACATCAACCAGGTCCACAACACCATCACCTACCGGGTCTCCGGATACTCCGGAAACATCCCCGACCAGCACTGTCGGCGGGTTTACGGTCTCCGGTTCCAGGTGTGCAAGATATCTTGCTATGTACATCACATCCCTGCCGTCAACGACGTTGTCCCGGTACACGTCTCCCCGTCTGAGAACTGTCAGCGTGATTTCTGCTGAGTTGTCGTAGTTCCC
>DAWR01000224.1:3296-3808 GCA_002506015.1 Candidatus Methanogasteraceae archaeon UBA261
CCGATCGCTGAGAGATTGATTGTGACACCTGCAATTTCAGAACCTCCCCGTGTCACTGTTACACCGATCACGGTCACGTTCGTTCCGGGTTTTCTGAGTCTGCCATTGTCGTTTAATATCACATCCCTGCTTGCGAATGCGCCTGTTGCAATCGGCGGTGACATGTCCGCGGCAGTCGTGAAACTGTGTCCCGCACTCTCATTCGAATAGCCGTATCCATCTGTGCTGGTAACAGCGAAGTAGTAGGTCGTGCCCGCAGCGAGTCCGGTCAGCACGATCTCGTGCGAGGTCACAAGCACTGCATCGTACCTGATCTCCGTGTAATTGCCATCCCAGGTGCCGTACTTGAGAAGACTGTCGCACGCCCGGTCCGTGGTCCATGTGATTGTAACCGCGTTGGTCGTTGGCGTGGAGTTTGTGACATTGGTTATGACAGGCGGTGATGTACTGATCATAATCAGCGGATGGTTGTCGCCGCCGGTTTCTATGTCTCCTGAGGCGTTGTACGGAGT
>DAWR01000037.1:0-2343 GCA_002506015.1 Candidatus Methanogasteraceae archaeon UBA261
AAATCCATCATGAATGGTTGCATCGCCTGCGACATGTGAATATGGTGTGAGAATGAGGTACAATGTTCGGCTATCACTGGATTTTCGAACAGTGCCGAAATTCCTTGCTGATGAATGCGTGGATCGGTCGATTGTAGATCGCCTCAGGCACGATGGACATACCGTGTTATATGTTGCTGAGATGGAACCTGGAATTTCAGACCATGATGTGCTGGATCTGGCAAATCACGAGAGGGGGCGATACTGTTAACGGCAGACAAGGACTTTGGAGAACTCGTGTTTCGCTAGGACAAAGTCGCATGTGGTATCGTTCTTGTCCGCCTTGCCGGATTATCGCCCGCAATCAAAGCAGATATTATTGCCGCCACCATTGAAGATCACGGAGATGAGTTTTTAAGGTCATTTACGGTGATTACTTCGGGCAGTGTGAGAATCCGACGGAAAGTTTTCTACGATCTATGAACGCATCAAGCTATCAGCATCCCAAGGAGCAAGCAGGGGCGGCGCGATGGGTACGAGATCAGGCGTGCTGCTGTTGATTTCAGTGTTCCGTACATCACAACGATTCAGGCTGCGGTTGCGGCAGGGGATGCGATCACGGTTGCTGCCCGGGCAGATGGGAGCTGGTAGGCAACATGAAACTGGCAAGAGATATGGCAATAACCCGACTTGCAAATTTGTTGAGAATTTCAATTTTCGGAATGCCGATAACCTTTATACATATCGCGATCTATGGCAGATTAGTTTGAATTTGTGAATGACCGGTGAATTTTGTAACACCTGGTGGATTTATAAAACGGCAACCATGAACACTATGCAACAAAGAAAGACGTTGGATCATGTTGATACATACACCACCGGGCACAGCAACGCCGAGCTTGAAAAGAACGAAATTGACATGGAACCCGCATATCATGCGCTACAAAAATATTTCGGTTACACCACATTTTTACAGCTCCAAGAGGCGGTTATCCAGGATATTCTGCTGAAAAAGGATGTTTTCGTCCTGATGCCAACGGGTGGTGGCAAATCTCTGTGCTACCAGTTACCAGCCCTTCTCTTTGACGGTGTAACGATCGTTGTGTCGCCACTCATCGCCTTGATGAAGGATCAGGTTGACGCTTTGAAGGCGAATGGGATCGCCGCAGCCCATATCAATAGCTCTCTTAGTTTTGATGAGATGAAAAACGTAAAATTGGACCTGGCAGAGAACATGATCAGTATTCTGTACGTGGCTCCGGAAAGACTGATGGTACCTGACTTCATATCAGCTTTGAAGCGTTTGAATGTCAGTCTGATCGCTATTGACGAAGCCCATTGCATCTCCGAATGGGGGCATGATTTCAGACCCGGATATCGTCAGTTGAAAGTGCTTAAAGAACATTTTCCGAAAGTTCCACTGGTTGCGCTGACCGCAACCGCCACATCCCGAGTGCAGGAGGACATTACAACACAGCTAAAACTGTCCAATCCAACGACCTATAAGGCAAGTTTCAACCGAAAAAATCTATTTTATCAGGTTAAACCAAAAGATAATGCATACTATCAGTTACTTCAGTATCTGAAGGGTCGTAAAAATGATTCGGGGATAATTTATTGTTACAGCCGCAAATCTGCCGATGATCTGGCAAACAAACTTAAAAAAGAGGGTCATCGTGCTTTGCCTTACCATGCAGGGTTAAAATCTGATTTAAGAACTGAAACACAGGATAAATTCATTAAAGACGATGTTGAGATAATTGTGGCGACAGTAGCGTTCGGGATGGGTATAGACAAATCCAATGTCCGTTTCGTGATCCATTACGATCTACCGAAGAATCTTGAAACGTATTATCAGGAAACGGGCAGGGCTGGAAGAGACGGAGAAGAAAGTGATTGTATTATCTTCTTTAGTAGTTCGGATATGAGAAAAATATCGTATTTTATCGAGCAAAAAGAGGATGAAACAGAAAAACAAATCGCGTATAAGAAATTACGTGACATGGTTGCTTTCTGTGAGAGTAGAACCTGCCGCAGGAAAATTTTATTGGAATATTTCGGTGAAATGTATGATGAAACGAATTGCGGCAATTGTGATAACTGTTTGAATCCAAAAGAGACGACCGATGGAACAATTATCGCTCAAAAGATCGTGTCGTGTGTTTCCCAGATCAACGAAAGATTTGGAGTGAATTACATAGCTGATATTTTGTGCGGTTCGAGAATTCAAAAGATAGTCCGTAATCGACACAATACCATAGCATCTCATGGTGCCGGGAAGGAATACTCAAAAAAGCAGTGGCAGGCTTTTACAAAGGAACTCGTTCAACTTGGTTATCTGAAGTCGGAAGGTGACAGATACCC
>DAWR01000037.1:2397-18699 GCA_002506015.1 Candidatus Methanogasteraceae archaeon UBA261
GGTTTTGTTGACAAAACCGGAAGAAGAAGTTAAAATAATACAAAAAGATGTTGATGAGAGTTCCGATCATGATTTATTCGAAATTTTGAGGAGTTTGAGAAAGAAACTTGCCGATGATTCCGGTATGCCGCCGTACGTCATCTTCCATGACTCAAGTTTGATTGCGATGGCGACATATTTCCCGCGAAGCCGATCAGACTTTCGGACGATCAGTGGCGTTGGTGAACGCAAGTTAGAGAAATATGGGGAACTGTTTTTAGAAGAGATCATTGGTTATTGCAAAGAGCGCAACATCGAACCAAAACCGATCGGCATACGTAACCATCATGCTGAAACGATAACATCTACGCTGCAAGAAACGTTGGAGCTTTATAATCAGAATTTGGCAATTGAAGAAATCGCCCGGAAAAGGAATTTAACGACCGGTACAATTGTAGCCCATATCGGAAAACTGATTTTATCCGGTGAAGAAATTGACATTGATAAATTGGTTGATATTGATAAGCAAGAACACATTGTGAGTGTGATGTCGATTATAGGTAGCGAGAAATTAGCACCTATAAAAGAAGAGTTAGGCGATGATTGCACTTATGAAGAAATATATTTGGTGAGGGCATATAAACTGATGACTCACGAAATACCTTAGACTCGACTTCAAAAATATTCTACCATCGTTTTATTCTGGATTGAAATTAAAAATTAGGATTATTTGGTGGCGACAACGAACAACAGGTGGTTAAACCGCGTTTTTAATACACCCCCGAACTCATGTCAAGTCTCATACCTTTCCCACATATTCCACAGCCCCTCGACACATCAGATACACGCCCGCATACTCCGGAACCGTGTTTGCACCCTCCGCAATCTCGAAATGGTTCCCGCGCAGATCACAGGCTGCAGGCATCTCAGCCGCAACCGAGATCTCCTTATCCGAGAACACAACAGCATCCTTCAGCGGATCAAAGACTTTGATTGTCTCAAGTGTCAATGGGACCACCCTCATGCTTGATCCACCATGCAAGGACGTGGGGAGCCGAATCAGACGCTTGATGTCACCTGTGACCGGCTCATCAACGCTCGCTCCAAGCTCCGAAACCGCCTGCAATTTCAACTCATTCCAGAACGATTCCGGGATATCCTTGAGAAAAACGGTGTCGCCATTCCTGATCAGTTCGATATTTGTATCATTCCCTGCGTTGATCAGTGCCTTTGCTTTCACCGTTCCAATGCCATCGAACTTCTGCAGTATCTTCATAGCATCATCACGGTCATGCAAACCCTGTAGATACCCAACAACCCAGCGATTGAATTTCGTCCCCCATCCGCCGCTTTCCCCCCCGGGAATTGACTTCACCACAAGCCCTGTCCCGCTCACATAATCCACAATCTCCCTTCGCTCAGCACTCCCCAGCGTCTGCACAGTAGGATCGCGTACATGCACATGATACCCGCGCCCTCCCGAGAAGACGACATCAAGCAACTCCTCGGAAAACCCAAAGTCGTCGGTCAGAAAATCGAGCAGCCTCATGGTCTCGTTCTTGACCCGCGCAAGCATTGCAGGATATGATTCCGGCGCATCAGGGAGGTGGTCAGCATCCAGATCAAAGATCAGATCGGAGCCGTACCAGTTTTTATCCACCATCGTACCAGCCTCGGGATGCTCGTAATACGCAACCGATGAGAATGCGTGGGCTGGAGCCATGCTCCGCAGGTACTCGAGCACCTCCATGCGTGAGAGAAACGCTTTGTGCCTGTACATCACGATCTTCGGCAGCGCATCGAAGAGGACAAAACCCCACTCACGACGCTCGAATTCTGGTGGCAGCTGGATAGGATATTCGAGGTAATACTCCTTGAACTTCTCCCGCAAGAAGTGTTTTGTGCGTTCGTTCATGTTTTCACAAAAACAACGGGTTAGCAGATCTTTACAAACCGTGCAAATCCTGATATCGCAGGTTCATTGATCTATTTATCTTTCTTGTTTTTCTCGAAGACGGAAGGGAGATGCACAAAATACCGTCCGCTTTCCTTAACAGACATGACAATCTCCTCTCGCTCGAGCAGTGCTTCGATATTTAGCTCGTACGACCCTTTATCAAGAATACGAATCGATTCAACCTGCAAATCCGGTTCTTTATCCTTTATTTTTGGTTCATCTACCTGCGTTTCTACATCCGGAGTGTCTTTGACCCGGGGATTTGCTGGCACGTACAAAAACTTCTTCCAGCCACAATGTGGGCAGCCATCCAGGATTTCGGCTGAGCCGTCCTCAAAGATGTGTTCGCAATTGGCGCATTTGTGAGGCATGTCGGTTATTCTGTGCTCATTGGTATTCTGTTTATTCGTTGGATCAGGATCCGAGATACGCGCAGTCACATCATAGTTTATTCACATATTTATTTTTCAATTCTTTTATTCGACCAAGCGTCAGTTCCCACGTCCTTTCCGAACCACCCCCCGTGTCTGGCATATCTGGTGTATCGGGGCTAGCTCCTGGAAAAGGCGCATCATCCGAGAGCGAATCGTCCTCAGAAAATCCGGGAAAGTCAGGGGTGGACTCCGGCGATTCGGTCTCTGTCAGGGCGCCCGCCATATCCGAAGTGGCAGTACCGTCATCAGGGAATGGACTGTCCTCTGAAATTCCGGGAAAGTCCGGCGATTCGGGGTCAGCCATATCGGGCATATCAGTGCGGTCTTCTGAAAATCCTGGAAACTCCGGAGTGGGATCCAGCGATTTGGGTTCCGGTTCTTCTGACCCCAGTTCCGGGATTTCTATTATGGTGCTAATTTCCGGTGCACTAAGTTTAAATTCCGGCGGTGACTCCTCAGGCACGGATTCAATATCTGCTGCCCAAAACATCTCCGATTCGGATTCAGCCAGTCCGGGAGGTGCATCCATCACCTCGGAAACTGTTTCATCCGGCATGGATTCAACAGGCGTAGCCTCGAGCATCTCTGACTCAGCCGGTTCCGGAAATTCCGCCATATCGCACATGCCCTCGATCGCGGGAGTTTCAACGATTTCGCCAACATTCGACGCTGCAATGGCTTCTTCCATCACCTCGGAAACTGCTTCATTTGGCATGGACTCGACAGATTCCGGAGTTTCAGCGATTTCTCCGGCATCCGCTGCTCCGATGACCGCCCCTACAATCTCTGTTACGGATTTTCCGGACATGGATTCAACAGGTGCTACCTCTGACACCTTTGATTCGGATTCAACTGGTTCCGGAGCTTTTGCCACACCACCCATACCCTCAATCGCGGGAGTTTCGACGACGTCACCAGCACCCACTGCTGCGATGGCTTCTTCCGGAACACCCGCGGCTGCTTCATCCGGCATGGACTCAACAGGCGCAGCCTCGAGCAGCTCTGACTCAGCTGACTCCGGAAATTCCGCCATAGCCCCAATGCTCTCAATCGCACGAGTTTCGGCGACTTCGCCAACATCCGATGTCATGATGACCTCATCCATCACCTCTGAAACTGTTTCATCCGGTGGGGGCTCGACATCTGCTGCATCGAACATCTCTGATTCAGATTCCGCCAGTCCGGGGGGCGCACTCATCACCTCTGAAACTGTTTCATTCGGCATAGATTCAGCAGACACTGCCTCAAACAGTCCTAATTTGGATTCAGTCGGTTCAGGAGCTTCTGCCACAGCACCCATGCCCCCAATCGCGGGAGTTTCAACGACGTCACCAGCACTCGCTGCTGCGATGGCTTCTGCCGCAATCTTGGGGACAGCTTCATCTGGCGCGGATTCAGCCGGTTCCGGTGCTTCCGCGATAGCCCCACCCATCACCGCAGTCATGGTAGCTTCTATCTCATTTATCTCATTTCCCACATTCTCTGCCCGAGCAGGTCCTCCATTCGGTCTGCGATCGTGCATCTTCCTCAGAATATCAAACGCTATCAGTGCAAGTTCCCGGTTTTCGCGGAACAGCACGTCGTCTGCGAGTATGCTGCGCACATTATCGAGTTCGACAAAGTCTGTTAGCACGTCAACAGTCTTGAGCACGCCTCTCAGTTCGGCATCATTTGTAGGGGCGAGAATATCATTTAGCAACGCTGTTATGTGGTTGTCAATGTCACTTTTATCGTCTGCCTGCACACTATACCCCCCTGTAATATACAATATATTGCTCAGAATCGCATAAATAGTTTTTGATGCTTCGCGGCGGTTCCGGCGGAAACAAAAACCGGCGCTGAGAAGTTCCCGAATACGGTGGGTCTGTTATATGTAGCATACGGACTAAATAAAGATGTGTGGATAACTAACTTCGATTGAACCAGTGCACCCACGGGAGTGAACGAATGATAAAAAAAGCAGTGATACCTGCGGCAGGACTCGGTACGAGATTTATTCCCGTGACGAAATCGATGCCAAAAGAGATGTTACCGATAATCGACAAGCCGATCATCCAGTTCGTTGTGGAGGAAGCGATCGCCTCCGGAATCGAGGACATCCTGATCGTAACAGGCAGGGGCAAGCGTGCGATCGAAGACTATTTTGACACGTCCCCCGAGCTCGAAAACCACCTCTCAAGCAATAAGAAATACGACTTGTTGCGGGAGGTCAAGGATATCTCCTCAATGGCAGATATCCATTATATACGGCAGAAAGAGCCAAAAGGTCTAGGAGATGCGGTTTTGAGGGCAGAAAAGCATATTGGTGACCAACCATTTGCAGTTCTACTCGGCGACGACATTATTAGGGGGGAACTCTGCATAAAACAGTTGCTGGATGTTTACGCGACGTATGGGTGCTCTGTTCTGTCAGTAGAACAGGTGGATGACGTGAGCAAGTACGGAATCATCAAAGGCAGCAAGATCGACGAATGTACCTACCGTGTTGAGGATATTATCGAAAAACCGGATGCGCGCGATGCTCCATCGCAGATGGGGGCGGTGGGACGCTACATCCTCACACCAGCAATATTTTCCTGCATTAAGAAGACGAAACCGGGAGTGGGGGGGGAGATACAGCTCACAGACGCCATAAAGATGCTGATTGCTTCAGAGGGGGTCTACGCGTACGCATTCAGGGGGCGGCGGTACGACGCAGGAAGCAAGGCGGATTATATAAGGGCGATCATCGATTTTGCACTGGAGCGGGACGATTTGAGGGACGATATTGTGAATTATATGAAAGAGATATCAGCGTCTCACGGGTGATGGTAGTTGCAGTGGTGGTGGTGGTGGTGTGGTGCAGTGGCAGCAATGATACGGGCGTTGTTCGGCGACCCCCATATTTTGCACCCTCGCAGTCATGCCCCGTATCTCCGCTGCCGCTTCTGGTAGTCCCGAATGATCCTGAGGAAGTCCAACTTCCGCATATCGGTAAAATTCACATCTGTGAAATATAATTCAGAATATATTGTTTGCCATATCAAAAAGTCAGTCAGGTGCTTGCCCCCGGCGCGGATCACCAGATCCGGCTTGTGCCTGAAGAGAAGGTGAGATTCAACCATGTCCAGATCGATATCCTCGGAATTAAGCTCCCCGCATTCCACCTTTTTCAGGATGACTTTTATCGCATCAGTAAGCTCGAGTTTTCCACCATATCCAATCGAGATACTGAGTTTAACCTTTGGATCCCCACAAACTCCGTCTCCAATCGGGCAGAGCCTCACGCCATCGTCGCTTTTGGCGTATATTCTTGCGACCAGATCGGTTCCCGCCAGCCGATCAATGATCTGTGACGTAACATCCGTAACCAGAGGACCATCTACGATTACGGCGATGTAGACGATGATCGAGCTAATGCCAAGGTCTGCGCACCACGAAACAAAAGATCGCAATCGTTTAACTCCCTCCGACTCGAGAAGATCGCTTTCTGTCAGGATAAGCGTGAGTGCAACCGGCAGATCGTTTCGGAGAATCCGGGAACGCAGCCGGTGTTCATAGACGCGCTCATAGATGCGCTGGAGCATACAGGTGTATCGTACCCGCCGATTGTTATTCTTTTGTGCAGGATTGTACTGTCTGAAAATCAAGTGCTTTGCCACCGCGGAGGGCGCAGAGTTTTGAGACCGTTTTCAACCCTCTGCGTTCATATACGCACTCTGTGGTATAATCTAAGGGTATGGCGATCACACTGGAAAATCGACAGTGCCGTGCAGGATTAAGTTATGTTGCGACAGATCACTATGGATATCATGAATATTGAAAACAACCCGCACATCAGAACCACCTGCCCAACATGCTCGCCGCATGCACCACAGTCGCACGAAGTCTTGAAACGGCGAGGCGGGAACAGTGGTAGGGGCGACGGGGGCAGCCGGAACAGCGGCGATCTGCTGGTGCGCTGTACCGAATGCGGCACCACGCACACCATTACAGTGGAACCCACGCGAACCACTGAGATCAGGATCATCGTGAGCAAAGACGAGGATTCGGAGAGATATATGATCGAATTGCCACTTGATCACGAGGTCTACGTCGAAGATGAACTGCTTGTGGATGACCCCTCCGCAGACGAGGTGCATCTGGTAGAGGTCACCTCGATTGAGTCCAATACGAAACGGGTGGAATCAGAGGTCGCAGGCGAGATTGAAACGATCTGGGCGCGGGCTATCGATGAGGTGACCGTGAAGATTACTATTCACGACAGAACCAGAACAGAGTCAGAGCGTTTGCGGGTCTATGGGGATAAGGAGTTCGTTGTTGGAGGTATCGAGGAGATTGGGCGAAAACGAGTCAAGATTACCAGGATCAAAACGTACAGAGATGGGTTCCAAAAATATGCGGGGGACGTTGTCCTGGCAAAGGATGTGAAGAGGGCGTATGGGGAACGAGAGTCTGAACATCGCATCATGCCCCATACAAAGGAGAACGCGACAAGAGGGGGGCAAGATAGGTATCGTCGCCGGCGCTGAGCCTTGGCTACGCGGATTGTGTTTTGATTAAGCGCGTATCACACTTGCGGATTCTGACATGGTGATTGGGCGTGGTAAGGTTGGGGCTTTGAGGGGGTTGGGCATCGGCGTGGTCGGTGATGGCAAGGCGTTTTGCTGTCGATTATCTGAGATTTTTGAAGCGAATATGGGAATCACGTGAATGAGGCGGCGATTCCCCACCCCACATCCGGAAACAAGAGAAGCCCACCCCCCTCATAATCCACGTGCAGGGATAGTAGCGAGGAGGAACTTGCTCACCCCTGATATGCAAAGATGAACGGAGGCGATGTCCAACTTTGTACACATACACAACACGTGCAGAACCACCATGAATCTTGATCATTAATAAACTTTTTGGTTATTGTGTTACTTTCAGTGAGATCACTGGCGCGACGTGTGAACCTTGCGACTGCGGGACTGCCGAACTCTTTTAAAGAATGACCACAATGTTACTGTAAACTACTGTAATATTCAGGTGATACAATGTGCAATTGCCACCCACAACTGCAAAAACTCGGCAGATACATCAGTGCGCTTCACTGCCCGACACGGTGGGAGATCATCGATTTCATCGGAGAAGGTAGCAAGAGCACAAAAGAGATCTACGAATTCTTGACCGAGCGCGGCATGAGACTAACATCATCAGGATTGTACTATCATCTCTCTGAGTTGAATCGCGCGGATATAATCGAGGTCTCAGAGTACCGAGAGAAGGGGGGCGGCGCGCCCGAGAAGGTCTGGAAACTGAAAACGAAACAGATAGTCATTAATTTACTGGATAGCGAGGTTACGGATCATGAAAAACGTAATTGAGGTAACAGAACTCAGGAAAAATTACAACGCACTCGCAGCAGTGGACAGTATCAGCTTTGAGGTGGAAGAAGGCGAAGTCTTCGGATTTTTGGGACCGAATGGCGCGGGTAAGACGACGACGGTACGGATGCTCACGGGAATCATAAAACCAACCTCTGGCAGAATTAGTATCATGGGTTTTGGGATTGAGCAGGATCCAATCAAAGCCAAACAATTGATAGGAGTCGTTCCGGAGCTGTCAAACGCGTATAACGAACTTTCCGCATGGAATAACCTGCAGTTCATGGCGGAATTGTACGGCGTTTCCGGAAGAGTTGCCAGAGGGCGGGCAGAGGAACTCCTCACCAAGTTCGATCTGTACGATCGGCGGGATACTAAGGTCAAGACGTTCTCCAAGGGAATGAAGCAGAAGCTCACAATCGCAATGGCGCTCATGAACGACCCTGAGATCCTCTTTTTAGACGAGCCGACATCAGGTCTGGATGTCAGGAGCGCACGGCTGATAAAGAAGATGATGCGGGAACTGAACAACGCCGGCACGACAATCTTTCTCACCACCCACTACATGGAGGAGGCGAACCAGCTGTGCAGCAGGGTTGCAATCATCAACCATGGACGGATCGCGGCAATAGATGCTCCTGAGAAACTCAAAACGAGGATCGGTGGATTGGAATGGGTTGAGGTAAGTTTTAGTACGCCTGTTACGGTCTCTGATCTTCCGGACCTACCGCAAGTTCTTGAGGTGCGATCGAGCGGGGATAAACTGCAATTATACACAGACGAACCCGGCAGCACGATATCCCGGCTGGTGGATTACGCCAGATCAACCGATCGTACGATCGTGACTCTGAACACGCTCACGCCAACGCTCGAGGACGTCTTCATCAAACTCACCGGAGACGGGAGGGCTGGATGATGGCTCACGATATCTCGGATCAAATGAGACGTGCCTGTGCGATCGCCAAAAAAGATATTAGAATCTATTATCTGCTTGGACCGGTGATAATATTTGGTATCCTCTCTCCAACGTTCCTCTTTCTGGCGTTCATGATGGGAAAAGATCTTCCTGTCGATTTTCTCATCGCAGGGCTGATGGGGATGACGATATTCTTCGCATCGACATCGGTTGCACCCGTCATTGCGCCTATCGAGACGCAGAGCAGAAATCTGGAGCGTATTGCGGCAGCACCGGTCACAATCACGACAGTTCTCCTGGGAGACGTGCTGGCATCGGTGCTCTTTGGAATTCTGATCTCCTTTGTCCCGATACTCCTTGGGATGGCATTCGGAGTCATGGTTGCACACCCGCTCACCCTCGCCGCAGGCATCGTGCTGGCTACGTTCTGTTTCTCTGCAATGGGGCTGATATTCTCGGCAGCACCGACCAGCATAACATCCTCGGTGATGATGATATCAATGATGGTGAAATTCCCGCTGATCTTTGTGAGCGGAATCTTCATCCCGATAAGCGATCTGCCATCATGGGGGCGGGCGCTGGCAATGTTCTCGCCTCTGACCTACATAACCGACCTGTGCAGATACTCCTTCCAGGGCACAGACGCTGGTTACTACTCGGTTTCGGTCGATCTCGGAGCCCTCACGGTATTTCTGGTGATATTTATGACTGCTGCAATAAAACTTCACGAGAGAAGTCTGCCGGAACGGCTGTGACAACTGACCCCGACCCCCCAGCTCCACACTTCAGCCAACCGATGCCACGCGGTACCGGATAATCGCCTTGAGAACAATAATCCCGTCCCTGATCGGACCGAACTTTGACTCGCCGGCACGCGGCCGATACGCGATCGGAATCTTCTTGATCCGTAGATTCAGCCGCACAGCCTTTGCTGTTATCTCGGTCTCGATTCCGAAGCCATCTGACTCAAGCTTCATCTGCGAGATCGCATCTCTGGTCATGCCGCGGAGTCCTGAGAGATTGTCGAGTCTCACACCGTACAACACCGAAAAGAACGTCCTCGATGCCCAATCGCCGACTCTGAATAGGCGCGGAAGAGAACCCTCTGCAAATTCCATGCGTTCGCCGATAACAATATCGTAATTCTTGAGCGCATCGATGAACTCGGGGATGCGCTCGACAGGATATGTGCAATCAGCGTCCAGAAAGAGAACATCGTCGTCCACATAATCGAAAGCTACCCGGAGTGCATCTCCTTTGCCTTTTTTGTTGTCGAATATGACATCAATTCCCATCTGCTCCGCGATATCGGCAGTTCCATCGGTGGAATGCCCATCGACCACAACGATTCGCTCAGAGCAGATGCTACGTACGTGTTCGATGGTTTCTCCGAGGGATTCGGCTTCATTTTGGGTTGGGAGTATGATTGTTACCATGATACGGATACCTGATCTGTCTGTTGCAGGAGAGGCACGTCACGACTACACAGGTGCCGCTCAGCCTTATTCTGCATGTTCTGCCCGGAACAAGATACTTTTCGCAGTGCTTGCACATTTTGTGCTTCAGATGGGCGGGGATGCGCACCCGGTGCCGCATTCCGATCCGTTTTGCCAGGTGCACGTAACGGTCACTCAACTCGGGACGCGCATCCGACACCGATTCCGCGAGCTCAAAGAGCCGCTCGATCTGCTGTGCTGCAATCTCTTTAATCCATTTCTTCCGGTGTTTTCTGGACATTGGTGGTTTGCTATTCAGTGATTTTTGTGTGTGGTGCTCGTACCCTGCTCTTGACATGACCTGCTGGTCTCATAACACTACCGAACTTTCGGATCGGCAGGGCATTCTGGCGTTCGTGTCCGATGGTAGTGGCTTCTGGAAGTATGGTGGCAGTATTGAGCGAAGACTGTGAAATGCACAAGCATCGGCGGAGCCAGTACAGCCGTTGGCAGCGGTGTGTGGTGATGCGCCTCATGCCTCGTTCTCAGGTGTGGAGGCACGAGTATATCGCGTCTTCTTATCTTCGTAGTTGCCACTGGCTCCAGACGGGACTGCCACGCCATCTGGAGTTACATGAGATTCCACGAATCTGTTCAAGTGAGTTGTAGGTAAAAATCTGTGAAATCAGTGTTCATCTGTGGCTAAAAGCTTTTATCAGCCACATATTTCACAGATGGACACAGATTAAATGTTATTTGCCCAAGAGCGAGATTCATTCAAGAGATTTCATACTATATTTGGGCTTATCCGACCGCACCACCGACGAGGATATGACCAAAACACCACATAATGTGACCGCCCCCCTCCCGGACAGTATCTTTATGCAGATGGGGGGCTTTCATGGAGCTTGCAATGTCTGGATCCGATGCGAAAGAATACTTCAGCGACGAGGACACGGTTGCCAGGTGGTGGAACCCCGAGGATTGCGACTCGTTGCTTGCCCTGCATTTCAAGAAACAGGTACGCTACGCCACCGAACAGTTCGACTGGATGGGAAAAGACGTTCTGGATGTGGGAACTGGCAGAGGACGGTTCGCAATATCATTCGCACTCAAGGGAGCCAACGCCTATGCCATGGACATCTCTCGTGAGATGTTACAACTGGCTGAAAACGAATCTGTCAAGGCGGGCGCCAGGATCGAATTTCATCAGGGAGATGCGGAGAATCTGCCGTACGCTGACGAAAGTTTTGACATAGTAACCTGTATGGAGGCGATTATGCATCTGCCAGATCCACAGAAAGCCATACACGAACTGGCAAGGGTTGCCAGACCCGGTGCAAAGATCATAGTCAGCATGAATAACGCAATATCCCTGACCAACTTCGTTCTCGCAGTCCAGTTCCATGTTCATCTCTACCACCTCCTGCAGAAGAGACCCAAGATACACTGGACATACACGACAGGACGGTTCAGGCGATTCCTTGACGAAGCCGGTCTAAAAATAGAGCGGTCTTATGGAATAGGTCTTATCCAGCCCGAAGCAGAGCTATATATCATTCGCGGTATATCTTTGCCGCTGATTCCGGAATCATTCGGCAGATGGTTCCTGGAAAGTGTCGAAGAGCGATTCAGACTTGGTGAGGGGTCTTTGCAGAACTTTATGAAGGCGGTGGTCTTTGTGACGGGTAAAGACTAAGGGGGTGGCCACTGCGCAGAGAAATCTCAGTATTCTGGAAATGGATGTAAAAAATATAGCATTTTCATTGTTTTTGATCTCATTCTTTCTGATTCTGGGTTATGACCGACTACATCATTGGGATGAGTCATTCTACCTATATAAATCGGCGTTCGTGCCGGTATCGGAATACGGCACCTTTTTAACCGCTAAATATGGCCATCTCCTCTTGATGAAAGCGATAATAAGTCTGACCGGAACCGGACTCTCCGGACTGTTTTGCCTTGATCTGATATATGCGCTGATGATGTTGTTCTTTGTCGCCATATCCTTCAGGCTCCTGAAAGAACTGTTCGACCGTGAAAGTGATGCGGCATACACCACCATAATCCTGATGTTCCTGCCGATCACGCTGTACCTTTCGTTCAAGACACTCTCTGAGGTTCCTGCTCTTTTACTGGGTGTTCTGAGCATATTGTCCTTTTACCTTGGGTTAAAAGAAGGGCAGGGATACAGGGCGCTCTTATATATCTCATCGTCAGGCATTTTGCTCTTTTTTGCTACAGTGTGCAGATCCGATGCATCGATAATGTTCTTTTCATTCGTGTTAGCATTGACCGCAATCTATGGACGCGAATTTGGATTAAAAAAAGTATTTTCATCCCTTGCAGCAGTTTGCATGATATTTTCTATACTTCTCTTTGTATTGGTTATTTTATTAGATATCGACATCTTCAGTTATTATTTTTCTGATGTTCATAGGGCTGTGATATGTTACCAGAATATATTTGGCAGATTATTCGGGATATGTCTGGAAGGCGCCCTCTTTTATCCGTTGATGCTCTGGTCTTTTCTCAGTTACAGAGAGAAACGATTCAAATTCGCATTGATCTGGTTCATATCCGCAAGCACACCCATCTGGATTGTATCCAACCATATAGAGGCCAGGTTTTTATACCACAACCTAATCCCATTGTCCATATTAATTTTTATCGGTTCTTTGAAATTGTTTAATGTGTTGGGTGGTGTCATTGCTGACAAAAACGTCATTAAAATCGGATCTATCGCCGTTTTTATCAGCATATTGGCTGGGAATATGTTTGTTATGGGTTTCATGGAAAACGAGCTCGACGAAAGTGCTTACAGCCGCGTTTTTGAAAAAATGGATGCATTGTATGATACTAAGACCATTCTAACGCCATACACCTTCTCAGATTATAGTTTTTTGACGTTCGCATTCCCGGATGAACAAATATATACTGTGCAGAAAATTGAAAGTATACGAGAAGAAGAAAAGAGAATAGGAGAGAACTATGGCATCGAGCCATTACGTGATGTGGAATCATTGGAACAATTCAATGATACGACGATATTGTATATTTCCTGGCGTTATCAGATGGATTACCTCTTGTTCAAGGATGATGAATATAGCGTGTATAATTATGGATGGATTACCGAGGAACCCGGAATCGAACTGGAAAAAATTTTTGAAGAGGGTCGTGTCGAAAAGAGGCGGTACGAAGTGTATTTAGTTAATATTACGTAAACGTCTCTTTCATGTACCCGATCGACCACCCAATCCACTCGATCATTATAACCAGTGGAACCCGGAGGGCTACATCCAGCGATTTCGTATCATAAAGGCATTTAACTGAGAAGAATAGAAGAAGGGATAGCCCCACGCCAACAACCGCCAAGAAAATTGATTTATGGAGGAAAAACAGCATAACCATCGCCAGACACACGACAGGTAGACTGAATCCAGCTAATTTGTGCATCGGTTTAACCATCTCATCGTATATCCGCCCTGCCTGCACCCTACCCCTCGCGTAAGCGATCATACGCCTGAAAAACAATTTTGGAGTGTCCCAATGCCTGTAGTGCCACACGACCACGTCCGGCGCATCGATTAACCGCAAACCCCTGAGCCGTATCCTGTGATTCAGGAGGGCATCCTCCGCTGTCGGAATCTCATCGATCGGAAACACCTCTCTTAACACTTCTGTTTGGTAAATGGAGTTGCAACCGCCGATGCTCTCAACTTCCATCGGAACTCCGAGTCTTTTTGCGTACGTTGCGCCTGCAGAAAAGATTGTGTGGGAGAGCACAAAGTCAATCGCTTTGCCAAATGAAACAACGTCATCCGGTACGATATTGGGTCCGCCCACGCCTGCCACTGCCGCATCCTCAAAATATTTGAGCGCGCTTGCAAGCCACATCGTATCGACGACACAGTCAGCGTCAGTGAAAGCGACGTAGTCCCCTCGAACGTGGCTGAGCCCCACGTTGCAGGCTGCGGCTCGTGTCCCGCCGTCCTCATAGAATATCTTTGCGCCGTATCTCTCTGCTATTGCAACGGTTCCGTCCCTCGAGTGACCGTCCACGATTATGATTTCGTATTGGTCTTCAGGATACTCCAGACCCACGAGAGACTCCATGCAGTCTTCTATCGTGTCCCCATTATTTTTTGTAGGAATTATTATCGAGATTACCGGGTGTAGAGTCGTGTCTTGCATTTCACCCCGCGCCCCCATCCGCAATTCCGCAGACTATAATCACGCCCGCAACACTCCGAAGACCCGGAATCATCTCAAAGACTCTTTCCGGAGCCTCCATCCACATAAGATACCTGGCAATCCGTGCCGGTATCACCTGATGCGGAACAAATCCCATAAACCCCTTCTGCTCAACTCTGATCCCGGCTTCTGCGAATGCCCCTGTGAGATCATCCATTGAGAGATCCTGGTGCGTGAAGTCATCGCCACGAGATCTGGCAGGCTCGGAACAGGCATACCCCCTGAAAAGTCTCGCCGCAAGCCACTCAATCGTCTGCATAAGCTTTGCCCGGTATTTTGCAGAAAAATTGCCGTTTGGAACAGATACAACGATTTTGCCACCGTCCCGGCAGACCCGCCTCATCTCCCGCAATGCCGCGGGCACATCGTCCAGATGCTCAACCGTATTCACAGACATGACAAAATCGAAGCGCCGGCTGCGAAACGGCATACGTTCGGAATCGCCCGCGATTGTGAAGAGATCATCTGAATCAGTCTTCTTAATCTTCTCTCGCAATCTCACAAGCATTCCTCTCGAGATATCCAGCCCATAAAGCTTTTTCGACGATTTAATCCAGTGAACCGTGTATATCCCGGTCCCGCACCCTACCTCAAGGACTGTGGATTCACCATCCAGACCAGCGAGATCAGCCATCGTCTCCGCTCTTCTTGATATGAACCGCTTCCGGTATTCATTCTCCCTTCCGTTTGCAGTGCCCAGTTCAAGGATATCAAAGTTATCGCAGGAATCGTAGTAGTTCTTCTGCGCCATCTTATTCTTCATGGCGGTACTCCGTCCAGTCTCCACTCATTACCTTCTCTTTCTTCCTATTGTAAACCCGCGCCGTGTAGAACCGCCTTGCGTGCTGAGCGAGCCGGTCAAGCGGGCTGTTATACCTGAGAAATCGTCCGGTCAGCCAGTTCCGCCTCAGCCACAGGTCAAATCCGGCGATTCGTGACTCGCTGTAAGCGAAAGGGTGCACCGGAAGATTATCAGGAAAATCCCTACCTTTGTCCACTCTTACAGGGGCAGGGTCCAGTGCTCCGGTTGCAAGAGCAAGCCTCAAGAGGGGTACATCAGCAACAGAAAATCCCATGATTTCGCTTGCCACCCGGTCAAGTTCCAGCGCATCGTCTCCTGCCAGTATCATGTCCAGTCGTTTCGGGTCGCCCATCCGCATACTCCCGCCCTCAAGCCCGACCGTCCCGTCGATTATGGCGAACATCCTGCAGTTCGCCCTTCTCAGGTTCTCGAGGATCTCGAGCAGTTTTAGAGAGAGTTCGTTGTGGTATTTCTCCCGGTATACCGGCAAAAGCCCGAACAGGTTCTTTGTTGCGCACGAAATCACCGCAAAGGTGTGCGTATGCAGAACCGAGGTGTTGATGAGCTGCGAATCATGCAGGATGAGTGGGAGTTCGCAATCGTCCCTTGGCAGCTCTTCGATCGGTATAAATGGGACATTGTGTCTATCGAGCAGTTTCGTTATGCCGAGTGCCGCAACCGTCCCCCGAGCGGGCTGCAACTTCAGATCGCCCTCAATTACGTTCAGATTCTCAAAACCCCGCGCTCTTAAGTTTCCGAGCAGCGCATCCAGAAACCACAGCGATGTGTTGCACCCGGGCCAGTTGCGATCGTAATTCGCATTGATCTTAATTACCGTCTCGTTCTCCGGGCGCAGCTTCCGGAACTCCGGCGTGTCGAGCGCCTTTCCGAGATCTCTGAAAAGCGTCTCCGGTGAGGTCTTGTAGAGGTAAACCGTGGTCCCCTCCATCCCGGTATCACAACCTTTACGTTCTCTGTTCATACACGCAGAACCTCTGCTTTACTATACTATGATCTGCCAGTCGTGAGTGTTGAAATAACTTGTGATCCCGAACGATCGCCCAAGAAATACATACGAATGCAATATTCATTGCTTCCGGAACAGTGTACTCGCGCGCTAAACATCTCCGCTCACGTCTCTTGCAATGTCGGTCTTTATGATGGGGGGAATAGGGGGAT
>DAWR01000139.1:0-180 GCA_002506015.1 Candidatus Methanogasteraceae archaeon UBA261
CGGGCGAACCCCGGGTACGAGACCGCAACTGACTCCGCGGTATCAATCTCCGTACCGCCAGCCACCATCCCTGCAACGGCAAGCGACATCACGATCCTGTGATCATCCCAGCCATGAAGCGACGCGCCCTTTACCTCGCCGCCATGAATCACGAGTTCATCTTCAGTCTCGCGGATATCC
>DAWR01000139.1:293-8515 GCA_002506015.1 Candidatus Methanogasteraceae archaeon UBA261
GTTTTGCCGACATCGACTGTCACGCCGTGCAGATCGCTCTTAGTGATCGTTACCTCACCCTTCTCCTTGTTCCATGCGATATCCGCACCCATCTCCTCGAGAACCCTGATGATCGCAGCGTCGCCCTGAGCAGACGGATACAGATTCCTGATCGTGACGTTGTCACCTACGAGCGCACCAGCGGCAAGCAGGTACGATGATGATGAGAAATCTCCTGGTATTGTGTATTTTTTGAGATTGAATCTCTGATCCCCCTCAATTATGAACTTTAAACCCTCGGAATCGTTTCTTTCCTCGATTATGATCCCTGCCTCGTGCAGCACCTCGATTGTAACATCCACGTATGGTCTTGACTTTAGTTCGCCCTCAATTGCGATTACGGACTCCTCCTTTGCGAGCGGGCATGCGATCAGGAGCGCAGAGATGAATTGTGAACTGATCGAGCCGCTGATCCGCGTTCTTCCACCCGTAAGAGGTCCCGTAACCACGATCGGAGCGGTTCCATCTCCTCTTGTTGAGAATGCGTTCGCGCCGAGATTAGAGAGTGCATCAAGAAGCGGGGTGTTCGGGCGCGTTCTGATCGATGCATCGCCTGTGAGCACACTCGTTCCCGATGCAAGCGATGTTATCGCTGTGAAGAATCGAAGCGTCGTTCCCGAGTTCATGACATCGATTACGTCATCAGCCACCTCCGGACGCGGCACGCCTCGTATACTCAGCCCATCACCTGATCTGGTTATCGCAGCGCCGATTATAGTTGCCGCAGAGATTGTTGCCTCCGTGTCCGCAGACAGGAGCGGGTATGCGATCGTGGACTCATCCGAGAGCGCTGCGATTGTGATTGCACGGTGCGTGTAACTCTTGGACGGCGGTGCGGTGATCGTGCCGCCGATCGTTGATCGGTCAATTCTGATGTTCATGATCCTCATTCGAACTACAAACATTTATAAACATTCCATGCGATTTATTTTTGGTGAGTGTGTGGGTGTAAGCGATATGATACGAGGGTTAGGCATCGGCATCTGCGTTCTGGATATGGACATGCGGATACGGTATGCCAATTCATGGTATGAGCAACTCTTCGGCGACGATACCGGCAGACATTACTACGAGATCTGCGGGGCGAAGCCTACTATCCATGACGAGATTGTGAAATCGTTTGAGAAGGACCGATCGATGGGTGTTGTCCAGACCGTGCGTGACCGGAATGGCGGGACGTTTGATGCAATGCTTTCGATCACACCGCTTCTGGACTCCTTGGGCAGGAGGTTTGCCGGAATCGAGATCGTCCATGACGTTCTTATGCATGCGAATGTGCGCAGCAGAATCGAGACCGCATTGTCTGAATCGTCGGGATCGTGCGAATCATTGGAATCGTCTGACGTCCCAACCGCACTCTCTGGCATATTCGTAATCGACGAAGACGGGAATATTACAGGCATAGACCAGCCCGGAGCCGAAACAGAGGGTGAGTCCAATCTCCCTCTCGGGATGGGTCTGATCGCACCTCCATCTCTTCTCTTCGGGCGATCCGGGGAACGCTGTACCGTGGACTCGGGCGAGCTATCAGGGCTGAGCAAGATTGCCGATAATCTGGCACAGTCGAACATCGAACTCGCTGACAGCATCCGGTCAAGAGACGAAGTCCTGAACACTGTGGCGCATGAACTCAGGAATCCGATCACAATTATCCACGCGTACTCGGAACTGCTGCACGAGGGAAGACTTGGCGATATCAGCGAGAAACAGAAGAGCGCCCTTCTGAAGATACTTAAAAATAGCGATCGAATCACTAATCTGATCACTGACATGCTTGATGCCAGTAAAATCAGGTCCGGAAAGATTGTTTTGAATTTGGAAGAAGTCAGCGTGAATAAGATGATAAACGAGATCGTGGATAACCTGAGATCGCTCGCAGACGAGAAGAAGATCAAACTGAAGCGCGATCTGCAGGACCTGCCAGCAATTTTGATCGATCGCAACCTCGTAGGACGGGTGGTGATCAACCTGCTCGACAACGCGATCAAGTTTACATTGGTTGGCGGGGATATTGTGGTAACAACAGTGAATAAGGGCGATGTTGTCGAGATCGCAGTCTCTGACACCGGCATAGGAATTCCTGCAGGGAAACAGCATGCCATATTCGAGGAGTTCGAGCAGGCTGAGACTAATCAGGGCACAGGTCTCGGTCTTGCGATTGCAAGGAAAATTGTTGAGATGCACCAGGGATTACTCGAACTGAACAGCGTTGAGGGCTCGGGAAGCACATTCACAGTCATACTGCCAGTAGGTGGTGTAATTGATAATAAAAACAGGAATCAAGGGATTTGATAGAATAGTCCAGGGTGGGCTCATCCCGAATCGGACGTATGTTGTGAGCGGTCCTCCCGGCAGCGGAAAGACCACGTTCGGAGCGCAGTTTCTGGCAAACGGGGCGAGCGCGGGAACCGCCGGGTTGTACGTATCGCTGGTGCGCGGTGCAGAGACGACAATTGCGAACTTGAACAATTACAGCATGAACATACCGATTCTGATCAAGCGGAACCGGTTGTTTTTCATAGATGTTCCGTCAGTTGCGGTTTATGGGCACTCCGAGACGCAGATCGACCCGTCCGTAATCTATTCCGAGATTGCGAATTTCGTAAACGTTCATTCAATCAAGCGTCTGGTGATCGACCCGATGTCCGCGCTGCGCTTCAGCATCAGGGATCCGGGATTAATGGATGGTGAGGTCGGACGGTTCATACAGCACCTCAAGCTTCTGGACTGCACCACGATCCTGCTATCTGAGCTGATCGATCCGAGCACCTACTCAACAGAGCAGTACGCATGTGACGGACTCATCTTTCTCCACAACTTCATGCGCGGCGGCTCGATGGTTCGCGCCATACAGATAACCAAGATGTGCGGCACCGCACACGACTGCAAGATGCGAAAACTCGATTTCGGCGGGGAAGGGTTGTTTGTAGCGGGAGAGATCGCATAACATGCCGGAAACAGGCGAGGATCTGCAGGGCGTAATCAAGCGGGTATATGCGCTTGGATATGATGTCGGATACCACCACCACTCCGAGATCGGCTGGATTTCTACGGCATACACTGATCTGGTCAGCCATGTCGATGAAACGGTACAGAGGGATCTGCTGCGCCAATATTACGAGTTGGGGAAGAAGGATGGGAATGAGCGCAGAAAACATGATATCTGGATACGTTCCGAAAAGAAGGTCGGAAGCAGCACCGATTCCACCCTATTTGATTATGATGCTGCATCAGTCATAAACACATTTCTGCAGCAGCCACAGGTGCTTGCCATGCCGGGATGCATCACGCAGACCACATTGTTTGATCAACCCCTATTTCTCAGGGGTTTCATAGTGTTGGACTATATGGGGACCGGCTGATCTCATAAGGAGGACCGGAACAATCGATATTAACCATCACCGCACAGACCTAACATCATGCCAGATCATGTCACATTCTCCCGCAACGTCTTTCTGCCGATTACAAACGTCTGCAGAAACCGGTGCGGATACTGTGGGTTCAGGCGCGACCCCTCGCATCCTGAAGCGAATCTGATGGCTATCGATGAGGTCCAACAGATACTGGAAGGTGGTGCACGGTTCGGATGCACCGAAGCGCTCTTCACGTTCGGCGAAATGCCGGAAGAGCACCCGGCATTCAAGGACCGGATCAATGAACTTGGCTACTCAAGCGTAATCGATTATCTAATTGAACTATGCGAGATTGCAATCGGGTTCGGACTGCTCCCTCACAGCAATCCCGGCGTTCTGAGCTTTTCTGATCTGAAGCGGCTGAGACCTGTAAACGCCAGCATGGGGCTGATGCTTGAGACAACCGCAATTCTTCCGGCACATGAGGGGTCGCCAGGCAAGATCCCATCTGAGCGGATCAGAACGATCAGTGATTCCGGGAGGCTGAAGATCCCGTTCACAACAGGACTATTGATAGGAATCGGCGAGAGCATGGAGGATCGTATCGAATCGCTGACCGTAGTCAGAGATCTGCACCTCAGGTACGGGCACATCCAGGAGGTAATCATACAGCCGTTCTCTCCAAAGCCCGATACGGCGATGGCAGACTCCCCGGAGCCATCCGATCAGGAGATTGCGGATACGGTGACAACGGCGCGCAGAATACTGCCCGACGAGATCACAATTCAGGTACCGCCAAATCTCACCGGATTCTCTGATCTGATCAGGTGTGGGGCATCCGATCTCGGTGGAATATCGCCGTACACGATCGACTGGATCAATCCTGAAGCAAAATGGCCCCGGATAGCCGAACTTGAGAGCGAACTCGGAAGAATCGGAATTAGGCTCAAGGAGCGGCTTCCGATCTATCCGCAGTATGTGCTGAACCGCTGGTACGATTCCGGGCTTGCGGATCTGATCGAGCGGTACTCGGACGAGGAGGGTTTTCGGAATGGAGACTGATACTGACGTCCTCGTAATCGGGGCAAGCCCCGCGGGGATCAGCGCTGCGATCGCTTCTGCCATGCGCGACATAGACGTGACGTTAATCGAACGAAAGAAAGGTATCGGAGACCCCCCGCATCCGGCAAACACGTTCTTTGACGGGATGTTCGATCGAACAGGAGAGATCGTCCGCTCCGAGTACGTAACGCGCAATATCGAGGGGATGCGGATCGTATCGCCCGCAGGCAACAAAATCACAATTGATACTCCCGGATACGTGATTGATCGGAGAAAATTCGACAGACATTATGTCAAAGAGCTGATAAAGAACAACGTGGATATCAAAACCGGTGTTTCTGCCAACAGCATCATCAAAAAGAAGAATATCATCCGGACAAGCACAGATGACCGAACATTCACGTCAAGCGTTGTTATAATCGCAGACGGCATCCGCTCCAACATGTCAGCGGTCTCTGGACTCTCTCCCACGAAACATCCCACCGATATCGCATGGGCGGTCGAGGCAGAGGTTGAGGCGGACGGAATCGGCGAACCTGATCATTTTGAGTACTATGTCGGAAGCATCGCTCCCGGATGGAAGGCAACGTACTCGCCATGCGGCGGCGACCGCGCATATCTTGGAGTCTTTGTGCGGAGACACGGAGAGGACGTCTCCAGGTTTTTCGACCGGTGGCTTGCGAAATTCAAGATGGAGAAAGAATTATCCGATCTCAGAATCGTCAACAAGCATATCGGAGGCGATCCGATCGCAACAATCCCGAACGAGATTGTGGCAGATGGGATCATGGTAACAGGCGGCGCGGCAGGACAGTCCGGAATCGCTTATGCCATGCGTGCGGGCGAGATCTGCGGAACGGTTGCGGCGAAGGCTGTGGAAGCATCAAAGACCTCCAGGAAGATGTTATCCGAATATCAGAGGCTGTGGGGCAAGGAATTCAAAAGCGAGCATCTTCTCGGGCGGTCAGCTCTTGAGACCCTGCGAAAGATGGATGATAAGGACATCGATCGATTGTTCGAGATATTCGCTGGTGTAGACGTGCAGCGACTTGTGGGAAGTGGCTCGCCTGTTACAAAGGCGATCAGGGTCATGAGGTTCATGCTTCAGGAGAGACCACGGTCTGCGCTTTCGTGTCTCGCACCCATAATCAAAGCAGGATACCTTTAAGTACATACATCGGTTAAGCATATCTTAATGATAATCGACCCAAGGAGATTTACGTAAATGGGAAATCGACCGCTTGATAAACTGAATGATGCGCTGGAGAACTCTGTTCTCGTCCGATTGAGAGGTGCTCGTGAATTTCGCGGGACATTACAGGGCTATGACATCCACATGAACCTCCTGCTTGAAGATGCCGAGGAACTCGTGGATGGTGAGGTGACACGCCAGATCAAAACGGTTATTGTGCGCGGCGACAATGTAGTATATGTTTCTCCATGAGGTAGTATAAGATGTCTAAAGGAACTCCATCGATGGGCAAGCGTCAGAAAAAGACGCATATACGCTGCAGGCGGTGCGGCAGTGTCTCGTATCATAAGACGCACCGGGTCTGTGCGGCATGTGGATTCGGAAAATCAAGAAAGATGCGAAAGTATAGCTGGAGTGAGAAGGGATAACGCATATAGGAGTCAGACTTCGACGCAAAGGGGGTGCATTGCTCGGTGAGACTGGTTATCGGAATCTCGTTGCTGTCAACGCTGTTTAGTTGCGCCTCTGAATTGACAGCTGTATCAGGGTGATGGCTATGACAACCGATCATCAGATGACTGTTTTTACGTGGTTTTTTAATTTCGTCCGGGTGAACTCAGGTTATGACAGCAAAGATTAACCACAGAGGACGCGGAGGGCACAGAGAGTTGTCGTTTTATCTGTGTCATTTGTGCTCTATGTGGTTCTTCCGAACCCCTTCCGGAAGCTAATAAAAAGTCTCGTTTTTTATTATACACAAATTTCTTAAAGGTGATTCTATTTGAAGGATGCATGTGGAGTTGTCGGCGCGGCATTTCCCGGATCAGATGCGGCGCTTCCGATCTATTATTCACTGTACGCCCTCCAGCACCGCGGGCAGGAATCCGCGGGCATTGCGATTGCGCACAACGGCGTTACAAGGTCGATTAAGGGAACAGGCATCGTGCCATGGGTCTTCAAGAGGACTGATCTCTTATCAGTTCACGGCAGCGTTGGGATCGGTCATGTCAGGTACTCGACCTCTGGCGGATCCGGAATCGAGAATGCGCAGCCGCTGACCGTCAACTTCGGGGGCGGAACGATTGCGATTGCACACAACGGGAATCTCGTAAATTCAGGGGAGCTCCGCCGCGAACTGGAGCAATTGGGGCACGTTTTTCTCTCTGACTCGGATACCGAGGTTATTGTGCATCTGCTTGTGAAGGAATTGATGCGAAACGATATCCCCGAATCCATACGCAGGCTGATGAGGTGTCTCAACGGATCATACTCCATGGTGATAATGGTAAACGACATACTGGTCGCTGTGAGAGATCCGCTTGGTTTTAAGCCGCTCTGTTTCGGAAAAGTTGACTCTGAGGACGGGCATGGCTACATCGTGGCAAGCGAGAGCGTCGCAATCGAGGTGCATGACGGAGAGTTCATACGGGATGTGCGCCCGGGCGAGGTACTGGTTATAACCGGCGCCCAGATGGAGAGCCATCAACTATACACGCCGAAAAACGCGGCGCACTGCGTCTTTGAATACGTCTATTTCGCGCGCCCCGATTCCATAATCGATGGCAGACTCGTCTATGATGTCCGGCTGAAGATCGGAGAGCGTCTGGCAGCCGAGCATCCTGTGGAAGCAGACATGGTGTCCCCGGTACCTGATTCCGGTATCACCTCCGCGATCGGATACTCCAAGAAGTCAGGTATTGAGTACATCGAAGCGTTGATGAAGAACCGGTATGTCGGACGCACGTTCATCATGCCATCTGATGCCGTGCGAAAGAAAGCGGTCCAGTTGAAACTGAACACGATAAAACCGAACATCGACGGCAGACGGGTGATTCTGATCGATGACAGCATCGTACGTGGAAACACGTCGCGGAGAATCGTCGACCGGGTGAAGAAAGCCGGAGCGTCCGAGGTGCATGTTCGAATCGGAAGCCCCCCAATCATATCGCCGTGTTATCTTGGAATCGATATGCCGACGAGAGCGGAGTTGATCGCATCGCACAAGAGCATACCCGCGGTAGAAACTGCGATTCATGCAGAAACTCTCGGATATCTGAGCGTCGAAGGTCTGGTTGAAGCAACAGGCATTCCTGCAAGCGATCTCTGTCTCGGCTGCTTAACTGGCGTGTATCCTGTCGAGATACCGGGTGAGCGGTGTGCGTTGAGGCAGCTCAGGCTGGAAGAGTTTGATTCGGGGGAGTAGGTGCGGTATGGGTCTATTCTGGGGGTGCGGGGTGACCTTGTGGCAGCGGTTTTATGTCTTCTGCAGGTAGGCGCAGCGACATGCGTGAAGGAAGGAAGATATGTATGAAAGTGTCAGCATGACTATGCCGGTGGTTGCGGATATGGGTGGGATATGGACGATTGTGAACGGTTGCGATCGGTGCGAGCACGGGTAGGGGGCTGTTAGACGAAAGGTATTTACATGATAGGCGTAGTGTGGCGGGTAGCGCACTGGAGATGATTGATATGAATGGTTATGCACCCATAATCGAATTTCGTACTGTTTTGCGAATGATACTTAACGCGAGCGTACTCATGCTACTGATACTTGCGTGTGCTGACATATCTTCAGC
>DAWR01000063.1:0-468 GCA_002506015.1 Candidatus Methanogasteraceae archaeon UBA261
ATAATTGCGTTAGCCATCGTGCCGCTTTTCTCTGCGTATCGCATGACTGTTTATGGTTTCAATTGGATTGATTTTTCAGCCATAGTTCTCATTGGGGTCTTTCTGGTGTTGTTCGCCACGCTAACTGTAGTGATTGAGGAAGATGTTCTGCGAATTCGATTTGGACCGGGAGTACTCCGAAAGAATTTTTCTTTGAAAGACGTTGAATCATGCCATGTCGTGAAGAATCCTTGGTACTATGGATGGGGGATTCACCTAACGCCTCACGGCTGGCTCTATAATGTTTCAGGCTCTTATGCCGTTGAAATTAAGATGAGAATGGGTAAAAAATATAGAATTGGCACCGATGTTCCGAATGACCTTGAGACCGCTATTCAGCAATCGCTGGAGAAAACGGCGAAGTGACGGCGTATAACCGCGTGTTTGCGGTTCACAACGCTTCACCAAAATGTCTACGGCACAACGCAT
>DAWR01000063.1:540-3466 GCA_002506015.1 Candidatus Methanogasteraceae archaeon UBA261
CTACCAACCCGCTCCACAGCAACCGCACGGTCGCCCGCATCCGAGCCCTTATCCACTGCTACCACATCCCCCTCTCGCAGCTTCCCGATTCTTGCAACAGCGACCGCCCGATCCCCCTTGTCAAGCCGCATGATCCTGACGCCCTGCGTGTTTCGCCCCTGCATCCGGATAGTATGCACAGGAATTCTGATCACGTTCCCGTTCTGGCTTGTGACAAGCAGTTCATCATCCTCGTAAACGGTCTTGATCGCGATTCCAAGCCCGTTTCGCAGACTCGGGATGATTGTGATGATTCCTTTTCCGCCGCGCCTTGTGATCCTGTATTCATCGAATTCGGTCCGCTTCCCGTACCCGTTCTCAGTCAAGGTCAGGAGCGCAGCGCGCTCCTCTACAATCTCCATATCCACCACATAATCGTCAGCCGCAAGACTGATGCCCCTGACGCCACGTGCAGCCCTGCCCATGCTGCGAACATCCGGAGCATGGAACCGGATCGCCTTTGCGTGAGCGGTGCCGATTATGATGTCGTCGGAATCGTTGACCTGCCTCACCGAGACCAGTTCGTCGTCCTCATCCAGCTTGAGCGCAATGATCCCGCCCTTTCGGGGGCGGCTGAACTCTGATAGCGGCGTTCGCTTGATAATTCCGCGTTTTGTTGCCATTGCAAGGTAATGTTCGGAATCAAACTCAGCAACCTTGACAAAAGCCGTAACGCTCTCGTTGCCGGAAAGTTCCAGGAGATTCACGATCGCCTTTCCTTTCGACTGCCTGCTCCCCTCTGGAATCCGGTAGACCTTAAGCCAGTGGATCCGTCCCTTATTTGTGAAAAATAGGATGTAATTGTGAGTATTTGCGATGAAGATGTCCTCAACGACATCTTCTTCCTTTGTTCCCATGCCAATGACGCCCCTGCCCCCTCTGCCTTGCTTCCGGTACGTGTCAAGGGGCACGCGCTTGATGTAGCCGGTATTTGAGATCGTGAGGATCGCATCCTCCGATGGGATTAAGTCCTCATCCTCAAACTCCTCGTGCGCCTCCAGTATCTCGGTTCTCCTCGGGTCCGCGTACTTATCCTTAATCGCAAGAAGCTCCTCTTTTATCAGGTCAAGGACTTTCTGCGGGTTTGAAAGAACTTCGCTTAGGAATGCGATCGTCTCTTCGAGCGCCGCATATTCCGCATCGAGTTTCTCGCGCTCAATCCCTGTTAATCGGCGAAGCTGCATCTCAAGAATCGCCTTCGCCTGCACCTCTGAGAGCCCGAAATTCAAGATCAATCCCTCTCGTGCCGCCTCCGCTGTCTTCGATGATCTGATCAGCTTGATTACGGCATCGATGTTGTCAAGCGCAATCTTCAGCCCGTCGAGGATGTGCAGCCGGTCTTCCGCCTTCTTGAGATCGTGTCTGCTTCTCCTAACGATTATCTCCTTTCTGTGATCGATGTAGCACTGTATAAGCCCCTTTAACGGGAGAACTTTCGGCTCGCCGTCCACCAGCACGAGGTTGATAATTCCAAAGGTGCTCTTCAGTTGCGTGTGCTTGTGCAACTGGTTCAGGATGACCTGCGAGTTTGCGCCCTTCTTGATATCGATTACGACCCTGATCCCGTCCTTGTCTGACTCGTCCCTCAAGTCGGAGATTCCCTCGATTTTCTTATCCTTAACAAGATCTGCGATGCTCTCAACAAGTTTCGCCTTGTTCACACGGTACGGAAGCTCGGTTACGATGATTCGCTCCCGGTCCTTCCGTGTTTCGATCTCAGTTATTGCGACCATGCCCACAATGCCGCGCCCGGTCGTGTACGCAGCCCTGACCCCTGAAAGCCCGGTGATCGCAGCCGCCGTTGGGAAATCGGGCGCCTTGATCAGCGCCATCAGTTCATCGACGGTCGCATCGGGGTTGTCGATCACATGGATAATCCCGTCCACAGTCTCGCCGAGGTTGTGCGGCGGCATGTTGGTCGCCATGCCGACAGCAATTCCAGTGGAGCCGTTGATCAGGAGATTCGGGAGGAGCGCAGGGAGAACCGAGGGTTCTTTTAAGGAATCGTCGTAGTTCGGGACGAAATCAACGGTCTCCTTGTTTATGTCTACAAGGATCTCTTCTGCGATCTTCGCCATCCGAGCCTCAGTATATCGCATGGCTGCGGCTGCGTCGCCGTCGATAGATCCAAAATTTCCTTGCCCATCGATAAGCGGATACCGGAGCGAAAACTCCTGCACCATCCGCACAATCGTTTCATAGATTGCAGCGTCGCCATGCGGGTGGTACCTGCCCATCACGTCACCAACGATGCGTGCCGATTTGCGGTGCGGCTTCGTTGAGACGACCCCGCCCTCGAGCATCGCATACAGGATGCGGCGGTGCACCGGCTTCAAGCCATCGCGAACGTCAGGAAGCGCACGCCCGACAATCACGCTCATCGCATAATCAAGATACGAGGATTTCAGCTCCTCAGTGATTGCAACCTGGCAGACTCTGGAGGCTGGCTCGGCTGGTGCCAAGGGTTCGGGTTGGAGGGCGGTTTGGAAATCGGGCGATGTAGTCATTATAGTCTCTGTAATAGGTTGTCCTGTTAAGACTTAAGGATTATCAAGACGCGTATTTATAATCTCAAAAT
Source organism: Candidatus Methanogasteraceae archaeon UBA261 (assembly GCA_002506015.1). Classification (GTDB taxonomy): domain Archaea; phylum Halobacteriota; class Methanosarcinia; order Methanosarcinales; family Methanogasteraceae; genus Methanogaster_C. The sequence goes on from DAWR01000063.1 coordinate 3,158, forward strand.
AATGGATATGTTCTTATGAACTGCGACTCTTTGATATTGGTCAGTATACGTTCTTGCTGAGCATTCGCAAACTTTCTGATTCTGACGGATTCTGTGGTTTTCAAAAGATATCGAAAGAAAGCGGCATCATACACGGTTCTGAAGAGGTACATCTCATGAGGACTGGCTGCGAAACCCCACGATTTCCACATATGCGAGGTCTACTGTTAGCGACCACAGAAAACAGCAGAACCAGAGAATTTCGTATATTATCTCCTCTTCTGACATTCGGTATAGAATAGGTGTGTATAGAATAGGTGTTCATTCTAT
>DAWR01000052.1:0-994 GCA_002506015.1 Candidatus Methanogasteraceae archaeon UBA261
AGGCTGCATAGCTGCGGCATCATTCACGGCGATCTCACGACCTCAAATCTGATCAAAAACGATGACAGGATCTGTTTCATCGACTTCGGACTCGGCTACTTCGAGAAGAGCGTGGAGGCACAAGGCGTCGATGTGCACGTACTCTTCCAGACTTTCGTGAGCACGCACAACGACTCCGGGCTTGAGGAGGCGTTCTCTCACGGATACAAGCGGACGTTTGCTGATGCCGATCAGGTGCTTGCACGCGTGCGCGAGATTGAGGCGCGGGGCAGGTACCTGTGATCGACGCGGTCTGAAAACCTGATGATGGTCAAGATTTTCACTCTATTGTCTGGCTTTTCATTTTTGTTGCAGACAGAGGGTCTGTCGCGGCATTGTGATGATGGGGTGATTTTGAAACTGTTGATTCAGGTCTATCATCTGCCGCCCCCGGGTTTCGGAGAGGAGGAGACGCGTTTGGTTTTGATATGGCCGCGATAGCAAGGCACTATATGACATGGCTCACTGTTTTTATATAATTCGTACTAAGATATTCCGCAAGATTTATCGTGGGTTGCGTTCATGGTTAGCGCGCATGGAGCGTAATGAACTCCGCCATGATCGGCATACGGATTCACTACGGACTGACCATACGGTCTACTCGCCGAAGTATCGTGGGAATATTCTGGTTGGAGATGTCGCACTTGCGCTTGATGGGAGTATTCGTAAGACGTGTAAGAATCTTGATATCGAGATCATTGACATGGCAGTGAACGCGGATCATGTTCATCTGTTTGTGAAATATCTTCCAGAATATTCTGTGAGCTATATAGCTAAGAGAATAAAAGGTGGGTCAAGCAGAGAATTACGCAAAGCATTTCCACATCTCAAGCAATGGTGTAGCAAAAGTCTCTGGGCACCATCATGTTTCCATGGCTCGGTAGGTCATGGCGGGGAGGTTGTGGAGAGATACATACAGAATCAGGAGAAGCCAAATGCGAAATCGCTATGTACA
>DAWR01000052.1:1033-6670 GCA_002506015.1 Candidatus Methanogasteraceae archaeon UBA261
GGGTTTAGTGACTTCGGGAGACTGACATGGTGTATGCCCGAGGTCGGGGCGGATCGTGTGGGCGGAAGGGTTTTGTGGGGCGGAAATCTCAAATCGGCACCTCAACAATCTTTCCTTCGATGATCTGTTGCTGCACATCGGCGAGTATTCCATAGAGGCATTTCATCTCGCGGTCAAGTTCCCAGATACCAAGGTCAGTGTTCCAGCGGCGGTGCCACGCTATGAAAGTGTCGAGAGTCGGTGCATCTTTCGGGGGCGGCGCAGGGTTGTGGTAAAGCTGCGCAATCTCCGCCTGTTTATCATCGGGGAACTTTGGGATGCGTAAGTATTCAAAATACTCCGGTGAAAAATGCCCACCTGACCCGCCAACCGCCATGAGATCGATCAGACGCATGCTTCGATACCAATCGAATACGCAGCGAAAGAAGATCGATTTCTGAGTATCGCCATCCTCACGCCGTGCATAAAGCCCATGAGCATTTGTGGTGCAATTCTCAATACCTTCTAATAACACAATGGAACGACCCTTTTGAAAACCAGCCTCTCCAAACACAATGTCGCCTTGTTTTAAGATTGGTAATTTCTTCCCTGTACCAAGATATGGTAAAGCATTCAGCGTTCCATAGTTTGAGATGTTGGTTGGAAGAATCAGTGCGTAGAAACCCGGCTTATACGTTTCCGAATCGATTCGCGTATGGATGATCTTGATTTCCAAGCTCGGGCCTGGAATAACAGTAAATCCATCTGCTTTTGGAGTTACGTATCCATGCTTATAGTTTTCAACCAACCAGATCTTGGACTTATATTCACGGTCATAGATCGCAGCATCGAATCGCCAACAGTTTTTAATTTCATCTATGCGCGGATAATTGAAAACAAACTCGCTGTTTTTTTGGTTCTTTATGAGTTCGTTTTGAATGAGATTATGAATAGTATCTCTATGCTCCCTTATCGCCTTCTCCTTCTCCACAATTGCCTGCATAAGTACGGAAACATATTGGATGACTATGTCAGAATCTTTCTGGTTAGGAAAAGGAATTTGGCAGTCGAGCCAAAGCGTTTTGGCGTGTCTGATGGTGGCTCCACGAGCGGACTTTGTCCGTAGTTGCATCTTGAACAAAGGATGTTTTAAAAAAGCGAAGATATAATATTGATCAAAGGCGGGGTGAAGGCGGACAATGCCTCCGCTGAACATGCAATGTTTCCAGTGGTCACCGTCCACCATCGCGCATTCGCCGATGTTTGAGTCCTTTGACATCAGAATGTCACCATCGCGTAAGTTGGGATCTTTAAAGGCGCGAGGGTTGATGGGCGTTATTGCGCTTCCTTTGGGGTAGAGCAAGTAACTGTGATTCTGAAGTGCTTTTGTGCGGATAAAATAGTGCGTGGAACGATGCAGATACCATATCGAACCGGGCTCAACTCCCCTGTCGAAAGGGTGTTCGGGGTCGAGTAAGTCTCTTACCAGTTTGGTCTTGTTTGTTGGAATAATTACGCGTCGGTACATACCGGGAGACCATGAAGAATCTTTCACCTGGATGTCGGTAAGAGCGATTTCATTCGGGACACGCAGGTAATTCATATCTTACATCTCCTCTAAGAAGAGTTTTTGCAGTGTCTCTTCCTGCCCGAGAGCCCATTGATGGAATTCCGTCAACGTCTGCGTAAAGTCTTCGTCAAGGATAGGGTTGCCTTCGTCATCCGTCATGATTTCAAAGATTGTCTCGTCGATGCGATACGCCGGGTTAAAGAAGACGTTGCGTTTGCTTGTGCGCTTTTCGTAGCCGACATTTCGAATGTCGCGTACGAAAACCGAATAGCCCTGCTCGTTCAGTTGTTTCAATTCTCGTGCGGTCGGTTTATAGGCAATGAGGAGGGTTGTATTGACGCCGGTCTCGGCAAAGACATTGGGTGGAAGGTCGAACAAAGCAACGATACGCATCCGTTCCATCAGCCATTCCCGAACATTCTGCCAGCGATTGATTGAGGCAATGGAATTGGAAAGTACGATACCGAGGCGGCCACGTTTTTTTGGATCGCGTTCATCTGCCTTCAAGCAGCGGTAAGCATTTTCCAAAAATACCACTCCCAAGTCTATATTGTCCCCGCCTGAAAGTTGCCAAGTTTCATACATCTCGATAACTCGGCGGTCAAAGTCGGTTTTAGGACGGTATGCACGATCCTCCCCAAACGGGGGATTGGTTAAGATGACGTCGAACTTCATCAAGCATGTTTCATCGGGCCAGTCGTCCCAGTTGCCCGCATTATGGTAGTCGGGTATGAGTTCAACGAGTTCGGGTGGATTACCACTCTTTATCTTCTGGAGAATCGAACCCTTGTCAGGCACATCAAACAAATGGGCGTTGCCGTCACCGTTGAGGAGCATGTTCAGCGATGCCAACGTTATCATCTCTCCTGAAACATCCGCTCCGTAAATGTTTGCATCGTCGAGTTTCCACGGCTCGGCTTTGGTTTGTGCATTCACATAAGAAAGAGATAAGAAGTCACCGATGCCACAACATGGATCGAAGACCGTCTCATCGTTGCGCGGATTAACAACTTTGACAAGAAAGTCAATCACTGCCAGCGGAGTGAGGAACTGCGCTCTCTCTTGCTGCTGAAACTGATTTGCAAAGTTGTAGAACACCAACTGGTACAAGTTGCTTTTGGATGAACAAACGAACGAAAAATCTTGAAAGTTCTCGCAGACGGCAACAACCGCTCGAACATGATTCGAATCTTTCCAGTCAATCACTGTTTTTTGTAGAATTGTCTGGTATCGACCTATTGCGTTGTCATGGATACCCTGCATTCGCTTGATGAACTGCTGGATGTTTCTCTCGCGGAGGCTGCTGAAACTACGCTCTTCATCGGTGACGTAGAATTCCAGGGGTTTATTGGGGTTCCGTTCATTCCGCTTTTCATCGAAGATTTTGAAGGCGAATGCCTGGATTAGAATTGAATACCCACGCTGATTGACTAACCCCGCGCGTTCGAGTGTCCGCAACACATTCGACAGTGCATCTCTCATCTGGACTGTGGCTATTGAGGTGATCGTATCCAAGTCCCCAATGCAACGCGTGCTGCGGTCAATCATAGATGGACGGTGAACGCGATTCTTCAGTTCATCGAAAGAGGGAATGAAGTGATAAGGATCAGGTAAATGTAGAGAGAGGTCGCTCGTCTGGCTGAGATCGCTTTTTTGATTCTTCGCTTCGTCATACCGCAAATATCTTCCGCCACGTCGATGGAAAAGAAAAAGGCGTTCGGACGCGTAATACATGCCGAGAACATAGGCATCACTGGGCTCTTTTTCCCGCATGGCAGGTTTGACCTGCCGTGTGAATACCTGCGCTATTTCCTTGTCATCTCGCTTGAATTCCATAACGCCGAGAAGGTGGTCGTTAAGCCATTGCAGGTTAAGCGTCGGTGCTGCCAATAGTCAGTATATCGTTGAAGCCACTCCACATCGTCAAAAATTGCTCCGTCCAACCGCAGGACTTGTGCCCCTTTGCTACCCTTCGGAAAACGTATTTCAACCCCGATGTAATCCTTGGCGTAAAGACCACTGTGGATTAGAGCATAGATGAACTGCCACTTGTAGTATTCTTCTATTGGCTTGCCATCAGCCCCGTGAATAGCAATATCATTTTTTGGGTTACCATCCACAGGAACGAAAGCTTGGGACAATACATTAGCTTTGCCGGGTCCTTTATCAAAAGCTTGTTTTGCCTCTGCAAAACTATTCATTGGATGCCTCCATGTTCGTTGTTTGTCTCTTTTGATAAGATTACATAAAACCTTTGTGAACTTTCCTTCTCCCCCACCTCCGTCCACGCCCATCTCATCGCACGACATTCAGTCCACGGATGCCCCGCTCTTTAGAGCGGGGTTCGTGACGGGGCTTCGAAAATTTATCCCGATGAACGCGGAGGTCGGGGCTGGTCGCACGGATTGCGTGTTTTTGTGGGGCGGAGTATGAACCAAGACGATAATATAGCATCATTGGATGTGCTCATGATCCTGCATGTTGCAATGCGAAACCACAAACCAACCAAAAGTGATATATACTGCATAGCACAACACGGTAGTAGTGAGTAAGTCCACCCGAAAGGATGATGGTGCTTTGAGTTGAGTTGCGTCACACACATCGTAACATGCAGACCACCACAACACGCATGATATGATGGTTATGGATAATGGCATACACATCCCCGGTCATCATATACATGAGGAAGGGGGTGAACATGGCAGGCTCAACGGCGTCTAAAAAATGGATGTGTACCTGGGACGAGTAGGGTAGGGTTCACTATTTCCACATTTCGTGCGTGACAATACATTTGTTTTTGACCATCTCGAAATATGTAGGGTCATGTTGATTGTAGCATCGATATACCGCACCGCAAACAAAATCAACGGCTTGCAAACATGGTTCTTGGTGAGAATCTCTGTGGGCGATATTCAACACCTTCAGCCCATCCAATATCTCTGTAATATTCCATCCAAGATATTTATCAAAATTCTCTCTATGCTTTTTAGCGAATTGCCGATCCACAATAAGATCTATTTTTAGATCGGACGACTCGAGAAGGAATTTATCCAATAAAATCCTGCACATATACGCATAAAATTCATTCCTCTTCTCCCGAAGTTTTGGATATACACGCGCCTTCTCGACATGAACATATCCAAGCTCGACGTTCTTAGAACTGATAATGCCCAATATATCGATTTTCACATTATCCGGTGCTTTATTAAACTTGAATTCTCCCAATTTACGATTTTTTTTGGATGGCGCTTTTCTTATTTTTTTTCTATATCTTTTCAATGCATTTTCAATCGTTTTAGGATCGTGTGTCGCCAAAACTGCAATTACATGATGTTTTGAAGATTGCCTATTGAAACCAAGATCACCACTTTCATCAAGATAGATATACAAAGGTAATCACTGATGTTGAGATTGCTTCGAAGTGATTTATACTTTATTCAAACGATGATTGATTGAAGGCAAACAGACACTAACAGCATCCATTCACACATACCACTGATTCACTGCCCCACCTTTGCCGACACTTATGCCACCGCCCGACCTCATGGCCATGGATGCCCCGACTGTAGTCGGGGGTGGCGAGGCTGGGGCGTGAGATGGGGTTTTTTGTGGGGCAGTCCATATATATCAGAAACCAGATAACTGGATTGTGCGGTTTGGCATGGCACCCGCGCACCACGTAAGCTAACAACCCATCACAAGCCAAAAACCGTAAAAACAACCAATTCAGCAGAAAAGAACATATACCCATAGTCACTCCACCACCACAACGCACCAACTATCGAGAAGGTTCCAAAAAGAGCACCTCAGCCCATAAATAATAAATTCGTCAGCCTCTCTCTGACTATATCCTGACACCAGTCTTCTTGAATTCTTTTTCGCTGAATAAAGTAGTATAATCAGAGATAGCAGTAGCGCGTGAGATCTCACGGGCAACATGCTCACATTCCTCTTTTGTGCGGGCATGAATCATTGTGTACAGGTTGTAGTCCCATTCCGGATATCTCAGGCGCTCGTAGCAGTGTGAGACCTCGTCAAACCCAGCCATCACGGCTCCAACCTCCTCGGTGCGCTCATCAGGCACATTC
>DAWR01000222.1 GCA_002506015.1 Candidatus Methanogasteraceae archaeon UBA261
CCAGATGAATACGTAGTCTTCTACATAAACTTAAGGACTAAATTCTTATCGAGTTATGATGATTTTATTGAGTCGCTCTTTGAGATGGAGATGGATGATGAGGGGGCGTCGAAGAAGAGACGGGAGACACTCGCTGAACTGGTTTCGTCGGTCACAAAGGTTGCTGGAATACCGATCAACAAGGAGTTTCTGGATTACGTGTTTAAGGACAATAAGCCGAAGAATGCTTTTTCGTACATACTGAGGCTTTTTGAAGAGGTGAAGGCAACAGGGAAGCAACCGGTATTGATTCTGGATGAGTTGCAGAAGATCGGGGATGTAAACGTGAATGGTTCGCTCATCTATGAACTTTTCAACTTTTTCATCGACCTGACAAAGGAGACGCATCTGGCGCATGTCTTCGTGGCAACATCTGACTCGCTTTTCATGGAGCGTGTTTACAGTGAGGCTATGCTCGAGGGGAGGTGCAGGTATCTGCTAGTGGATGATTTTGATCGGGAGACGACGGCCGCGTTCTTGGATAAGTACGGTTTTACTGCTGATGAGACGGCTGTTGCGTGGGACTACTGTGGCGGCAAGCCGATATGTCTGGTTGAGCTTGCGAATACAAAACTGAATGGGAAAGATGTAGAGAGCGAATCTGAAAAGTTATTAAAAATCAGAACAAGCCAGATGCTCTCGATATTTGATGAAATATCGCTTGGAAAGGTTGAATATTCAGAAAAAGACATAATAGAGGAGTTTAAGAATTTCGAACATGAAGAGATACTACAGTATGGTAGGATAAACGAAGAAAAAATATTTTTAGTTGGAAGAAATGTATTCTTCATCGACCCGACGCAAAGAACAATTAAACCGCAGTCGAGGCTGAATCTACTTGCAATAAGAGAGGTTATAAAAGATGTATAGAAGATATCGAATACCTGGAGTGGCTCTCGGCATCATCACAATACTGCTGATCATGCTAACAGTAGCATCAGCATCCGCATCCACCGATCCCCCACTCGACACGATCCAGGTCTACGCTCTCGGACCAAAAGACACTGGATCATCGGTAGAATCATCAATAATGCTTGGGAAAGACCGTGAATATAGAATCGTGGTCTCTGGCGTCTTCCAGTTCAGGAGAGATGCGGACTGGGGCTGGGCAGATGCGCAGTTTCGCATGGGCAAGGAAGATGCGTACACCCAGCCGTTCAACTCAATCGAGTTCAACGGTGAACCGGTAGAGGCAGCAGTAAGTGATGTTGAGAATCACACGTACACATACTACCGCACCGGTGACGGCGAGAAGATCCTGTTCAGCATCTTTGACTGCCTCACGACAGGCGAGCGTGGCGGGTACGACGACAACGCGGGAGCGCTTCGGGTTGAGATATACCCCGCAACCGCGCTCTCTGTGACAAAAGTGCCCTCGCCGCATACGATCGAGGAAGGGGACATAACGACGGTGACAGTGACTGTGAGAAACGCAGGGGCGGCAGGAGCAACCGAAACTGGTGAGATCAGGGATATCGTGGTTACGGATTCCGTTCCTCCAGGTTTCAAGTTGACGAGCGGTTCGGTACATGCCGAGTATCCGCGGCTCAAGTTAGACGAGTCGCGGACGCTCCAGTATGTCATAAAACCACCCGCGAGCGGCACGTTCAACCTGGATCCTGTGGAGGTCTCGTACTCTGACGATCGCGGAGAGAACTACACCGCGAGATCGGATAGCGCAACGCTCACAGTCGTCGCATCGGCGGGGCTGCTGCCCACAGCGCCACAGAACGCAAGTGTTACGCTTCACGGCGAGAGAACAGATGTCGTGATCGGAGACAACATCCTGCTCAAGCTCTCGGCTGTGAACCTGATAACAAAGCCGGTGATGCGTGTTCAGGTGATTATAATCCCGCCGTCCGGCATGAGCGTTGCTTCTTCTGGGTTTGCCATGTCAGGAGCCGGGCAGTTCACATCGGACTACAAGATTGAGCCGGGCGTGGGCAGGGATATTGAGGTTGCGATCGTTGCAAACCAGGTCGGCAACTTCACTGTGGAAGGAAGGGTGGTCTACTACTTCGGAAGTGATATGGCGAATGCCGAGGATTATACGCTCGAGCTGCCGATCAGGGTGCGGTCAGTCGGTGCAGGATCGAGGGCATCGGAAACACCAGGAGAAATATCCACATACGCAGACCGTGGTGGGATACTTGGATTGCCCGGATTTGGTGTGGTCGTTGCGTTGATCGGGGTGTTGATTGCCGGGGTTCTGTTACGAAAGAAGAACAGGTAAGACCCGATACAATACATCGGAGGAGATACAAATGGGATATAGAATTCAGTTGCTGAAAAGAGCGACATCGAAAGCGAAAGCGTTTGGAGGAATCAGGGGGGCTCATGTCTGCCTGATCGTACTGATACTACTTGTCGGATGTGCCCAGATACCGGGTGTAGCCGCTGCAGCCTCGCAGCCATCGGAAGTGGAACTGGCAGAGGGTGAATCGTATGACCTTGGATATGAAGGCTACGTGCTTACTGCGATGCGGATAGATCCGGACGCGGGAAAAGTCTGGCTGAGCCTGTCAAGATATGGTAACGAAGTCGATTCGGAGGTACTTGGTGAGACCGACCGCGTCTACTCGTATCCTGATACCGGCGATAACCCTGTTATCAAAACAGAGGTTGAGGTCATCGAAAGAGGCGATATGGGCATAGTTCAACTCGACCCGATCTGGCTTCGCGAACCCTTGGGCGCCGAACCAACCACATCGCCCGCCACAATCGACTACCTGCGGATCACTGCGGATGTGAACAACGGCTATGCGACAACAAGTGTGGAAGAGAAGCTCACAAATCCACACGACACTGCAACAGACGACGAGTTCAGGTTCCTGATCCCAGAGGGTGCATTCATCTCAGGCTTCAGCCTCTATATCGACGGAATCGAGTACGAAGCAGACGTGCTCCCTAAGAAAGAGGCTGATGAGCGGTTTGAGGTGGCAGTCTCAGAAGGGAGAACGGCTGGAGTCTTAAAGACAAAGAAGGAGAACATCTTCTCTTATTCCCTAAGTTTTGAGCCCCACCAGAGCATCATCGTTCGTCTGACTTACGAGCAGCCCGTGAAAAAGACGCTTGGCGAATACGAGTACGTGCTGTCACTGCGAGAGACTGATGAGGTGCACATTGTCCGTGATCTCTCTGTAAACATCACGGTCGCATCAGTGAACCGGATCACCACACTGGACACTCCTGGATTTGATGGGGCAGGCACGAAATACATCTCCGCAACAGAAGCACGGGTCACATACAGTGCGAAGGCACTTCCGGACTGCGACTTACGGATCGTCTTCACAACGGACAGCACGTCTTTGAACGGAGAGATGCTCTTCTACGAAACTGGCGGGCAGGGTTACTTGATGCACATCTTCTCGCCGTCAGTCGAAGACCTCGGGACCACTGCTCTTGGTAAGGAGATCATCTTCGTTGTCGACAAGTCCGGCTCGATGAGGGGCGACAAGATCGCACAGGTGAAGAGGGTCTTCACAGGCATAATCGCCGATCTTCCGCCTGATGACTTCTTCAACATAATCTTCTTTGACAGTGATGTTATGGTGTTCCGGGACGCACTTATGGGAGCAAACACAGAGACGAAGGCAGAGGCTGCAAACTTTGTTGCCGCGCTCGACGCGAACGGTGGCACAAACATCAATAAGGCGCTGCTGACTGCGCTCGGCATGTTTGAGCCGGATTCGGGGAGGGTCCCGATCATCGTGTTTCTCACCGATGGCGAGCCCACCAATGGCGTGACATCACCTTATGTGATCCGTGATAATGTGAAAGCCGCAGACGGGGTGAAAGTGTCCATATTCACGATCGCGTTCGGAATCGACGATGAGGAGAACTACGACTTCCTAAGAGCGCTCTCTCTTGAAAACTGCGGAGTGGCAGAACAGTTCTACCTGGAAAAAGATGCTGAAGCCGGGATTACCACATTCTACGAGACGATATCAACACCTGTGATAACCGACATGAACTTCTCATACTCCGGTTCATCCGATATTGTGAACACCGGCTACAACACGCTCTTTGCAGGCTCTGACGCAATCGTACTCGCCAGATATCCTGCGGGCACAAGAAGCGGAAGCATCGACGCAACGATCAATGCAGTCACACGCACAGGCAGCCGCAGCTTTAACGAGACGTTTTCCGCTGTTTCACGACCTGTGAACAGCTTTATTCCGAAACTCTGGGCGTACACGAAGATTCGGGAACTGATGGACCGGATGGTCGTCGAAGGTGAGACTGATGCGCTTGTGTCAGAGATCACCGACCTCTCTCTGGAGTTCGGGTTCGTAACTCCGTATACATCGCTATTTGTGGAGGTGCCGGTGATCAATAGGATCAGCGAAGCGACCACCAAATCCGGCACAATGGCAGAGCCCATCGAGATGGAGGTGCCCACCGAAGCATACACCGGAGCGGGCACGCCAGAGGCACCAGCTGCAGAAACCGCAACACGCGCTCCCGGAGAGGGCGATGCAACAGACGAAGTAACCGAATCAGCGCCCGAAGCAGTTCCCACAGAAGCATATCCGGCACCGAAGATGTGTCCTGACTTCGGCGCACTCTTCGCGATCGCAGGCATAGCTGCAGTCTATCTGGTGCGCTTGCGACGCCGCTAATTCCTGCGAGTGGCGAGGCGGGGGTTACGCTGTGGTACGGAAATCCGGGTGAGGATATCAAAGCACCCGGATTTGCGGTGGTGGTTGCGGGTATCGGGTTGCTGGCAGTGCATCTGTGGAGAAGGGGGTGCGAGAACTGCATCCACGGCGTCAAGATAAGATTAGTTTTTCAGATCGCTGAAATTTCCCACGGAAAGCAAAAAAATACGTAAAAGAGTTTTTTGCAAACGCTAAAACTCGTTATATGGTACGTGTTTAGCTGACCACAAGATTGCACAGTCTGCAAAGCAGCGGCGCAGGTGGGGCACATCCGGCTGGTTCGTGTTCGTAAAATGTCTGCTTCATTGAATAATTATGTGAAAATGCTATGCTGATATGCAACCCGTTTTTTGTGTTTGGAATTGTAAAAATCAATAGCGGTAATGATAGTTAGCTGAAATCAGTAAGTTCAGCGGTAAAACCAAAAGGCTTATTAGCTATTGTGAACTTGCCATATATGATTCGACATGGTAACAACATGCAATCAAGATTACGACAACATGTAACCATGATGTAATCACCTGGAGGTGAGTTATATGGGACGAATAATATCCTGCATTATGATACTCTTGCTCATGACGGCTTTACTGGTAAGCGTCTCAGCATCAGCAACAAGATCCGAAAATCCGGTTGTAGAAACCGAACTGAACAAAATAAGCGGCGCACCGGCGCAAGTGAATGCATTCGCGTGCGCAACGCCGTGGGAAGAAAGACATATAGTTGGCGATATATATGAGTACACGACTACACTCAAAGTGGGCGCTGGAGACTTTGACAAGATCGGCATACACAGGGTGGTAAAGACGTGTGGGGGGGAACCGGTGCAAACAAAAGCGGGAGTGACGATGATCCCGGGAACCTGGCAGAATTTCAGGGCTGCGTACTTACTGAGTGCGCAGACAGATGTGCCCGAAATCGATGTCAATTGCAGCCTTGCGGTGTATCTGGCAACGAACGATATTGATGTATGGGGAATTGATCTGAGACGGAGCTTTGTGCCACAATACTATTCCCACACAACGGTTCCGTACTGCAATCATCCTGATGCCGACAACTGTTCATTCATGAAGGACTGGAATGTGTCAACGTACATAGACGACATGAGAACGGCAGTGGTGTTTGCAGGAATCACGCGATTAACAACAGGTCAGGAACCTGGAAAGATGTTTATGCTTGGAGCTGGTAGTGGCGGGATGCTTACGTATGCTTATGCCAACGACGAGGCAAGACCTGAGTTGCCGCCAGAACCATGGGGGCTACGCGGCATTATAACGATGGATATCGCGTATAAGTTTGATTCGGATACGGAAGTTATTTACTGTACGAATTATTCGGATCCCAACACATCCACCACCATGAATGCGTCCGACGCTGCATGCCTCAGATACCGGATATTAAAGTCGATGTATGATAACGGAACATATTATGATGATACTGCAATATCCATGAAGCAGATTGCCAATTCATCGGATGTCGATCCCAACGGAACATCCCCGACCATCCCGGGGTTCACAAACGAAGAGGTGGGTGAACTGCTATTATCCGCAACATATCTCTTTCAGCCTCGTCCACAGCCTCCACAGATAACAGGCTTCCATTACTGCACCGGATCGTTCAATGAAACCGGTCACCCGGCAGGTCTGAACTTCACAAACGCCGACTACATGACCGACCTCACCCGGAGCCTTGATGCGTTCCGGAGTATTGGCTGTATGATGGAGGAAGAAGCGATAATGTGCAATTGTTCTGCGGTGGTTGATGTCCCCTACGACGACAATCTGGGCAACATAAGGCTTCCGGTTATGTATGTCGGCGGAGGAACCGGATATGGCGGCGAGGGTAACTACACCACATCACTGCTAAGAAGCGCTGACGTGACGAATCTGATCGTGCCGGGATACGGGCACATCGATATGTTGTACGCTGATTGTGCAGAATCAACCGTGTGGGCGCCGATGTGCGACTGGATAGTTAACGACACCGCCAGCGACACCGCCCCCGCCTGCACACCCTTCATGAACTGATAGGGGGGCAAACGTCGGTTCCGGATGATGGTTGGGGGTTGGGGGGTCAACCCTCCGCACCATCCCCAATCATCCGGTAATTGCAACAAGACCGGAGGTGCGGGGATGTAAGGCAACTCACAAATAATAAT
>DAWR01000145.1 GCA_002506015.1 Candidatus Methanogasteraceae archaeon UBA261
TTTAAGAATGAAAATGTTGACATCAGCGATATAATAGAAATTTTGAAATCCAATGACCGTGATGTCAGTTTTGTTAGAATTCCCCTATTTGAAATATCGGCAAAAGAGTTTCTTACTTTTGCTAAATCTGACTTTGAAGATAACGATGAAAAGGGGTTAATAAACGCTCTAAGCAATGCAAAGAGAGCAATTTCTAATAGAATGGATGAGATGATAAAATTGTCATGTCTACAAAAAATTGCCTGGTTCTGCCGTTTTCTGTGGTCGATAGCAGTAGCCCGTCCTCGTGTTGCAGCAATCGCGGGCGCCACTCATTCGTCTCTGTGACTTTGCGTTAAATCAGAGAAACGCAAAGACGCGAGGGCGCAAAGGTTGGAANNCACAGAATCCATCAGAATCAGGGATTTTCATGCTCATCACGTAATACCGGGGCGAGATACCAGAGACCAGAGACTCATCAGCACGGCTCGATTGTGGACGGCGGCTTGGATGAGATCGCATAAGCAACCCATGTCACGCCACTGATCTCGTTTGTGATCCTGCTGCTGATTTTCTCCAGCAGATCATAAGGAAGTCTGACAAAGTCCGCGGTCATCGCTTCGACTGATTCCACCGCCCTGATTGTCACGATATGCCCAAGCGACCGCTCATCCCCGAGAACGCCCGTTGCAAGATCGTCTCCAACTATCGCAAACGCCTGCCATGTTTTATCATAGAGTCCCCAATTTTTTAGTTCTTCTTCGGCAATCGCTCCCCCGTCACGGCAGATCCTGAGTTTATCAGGTGTAACCTCTCCTATAATCCTTGCTGCAAGACCCGGACCCGGGAACGGGTGGCGTTTGACGATGTCGTCGGGTAGTTTGAGTTTCTTTGCAACGAAACGCACCTCATCCTTATAGAGATCACGTATCGGCTCAATCAACCGCAGTTTCATCGCCTCGGGCAGCGCTCCGACATTGTGGTGTGATTTGATGCGCGATGCAAGAAGGGAGGTTGCTGCGCTCTCAACCCGGTCCGGGTAGATCGTACCCTGCGCAAGAAAATCGACATCCCCGATCCTATCGGCAGCCTCATCAAAGACACGGATAAACTCATCCCCGATCACCTTTCGTTTCTCCTCCGGATCACTGATCCCGCGCAGTCTCTCCAAAAATCGGTCCTGTGCATCAACGACCTCAAGATTGATCTTGAAATTATCTTTGAACGTGTGTACGATCTCTTCAGTCTCGTTCTTCCGCATGAGACCGTTGTCAACATAAATGCAGGTCAATTCATCACCGATTGCGCGGTGGAGCAGGACAGCAACGGTTGCAGAGTCAATTCCTCCGCTCAAGCCAAGAATCACCCTGCCGTTTCCTACTGTCGCTTTGATCTCGTCAATCGCACTGTTGATGAACGATTCCGAACTCCAGTCGGGATCGCATCCGCATATCGAAAAGAGGAAGTTTTTCAGTATCTTCTCGCCATCGATGGTGTGCACAACCTCCGGATGGAACTGGATGCCATAGATACGCTCTTTTCTGAATGCTGCAACTGGAGACCCTGCCGTGTGCGCGATGATATCAAAATCCGCGGGCAGGCTTCCGATCAGATCCCCGTGCGACATCCAGACAGTCGTTTTTTCCAGGGTTCCGTCGAAGAGATCCAATCTGTCATCCACAAGTAGTTCGGTCTTCCCGTATTCTCGCATCCCGGTGTGTTTGACATCCCCGCCCAGGGCACGTGCGATCAGTTGGGCTCCGTAGCAGATTCCAAGTATTGGGATTCCGAGATTGAATAGTTCAGGGTCGCATACCGGGGCATTATCGGCATACACGCTGGACGGTCCTCCGGACAGGATGATCGCGCTCGGATTCATATCTTGAATCGCTTCTGGCGTGGTGGTGTGCGGGATCAGCTCGGCGTACACCTCGAGATTCCTGCACCGCCGCACAATCAGGTGGCTATACTGCCCGCCAAAATCCATGACTGCTATGAGTTGCTTCTTCATGTCAAGACCTCTTGTTATACCTCAATCATAAGATCGATTGTTTAATAAATTATCACGTGAAACTCGAATACAGGTATGATCGCAATAATCGGCTATGGTATATGAAACGAGAGGGGCGTTTACAATGCACTGATTAGAGTAGGTGGTGAGAATTATGGAAATAGAACGTGCAAAACGATACAGAGATAAAATAAACATTATCCTGAGAAGGAATGACGAAATAAATGACTGGATGGGTGAATATGACTCAGAAGATTTTGTCCACGATGAAAAGACGAAATTGGCAACATACAAGGCTTTCCAGGAGATAGTGGAGGCGTCAATGGATTGTATTGCCATGGCATGCATGGACGAGAAGACTGTTCCCAAGGACGATTATACAAACATCGAATCGCTTGAAGTAATTGAGGACGGGATGTGATCAATATTGATTGAGGCAAACGGTCTGAGGAACCGACTTGTGCACCGGTACAATCACACCGATGATATTATTGCGTTTGAGCATATAAAAAATCTGCTACCCGGGATTATGGAGTTTGTTGATGTGGTCGAAACATGGATAAGGAAGAAGTTAAGCGAAGAGTGAAGAAGGATTTTGAGCCATTGCTTGATGATGTTCTGGGCATATTGCTCTATGGTTCCCTTGCCGCAGGGGACGATTGTGAACGTAGCGACATCGACATAAGC
>DAWR01000217.1:0-1377 GCA_002506015.1 Candidatus Methanogasteraceae archaeon UBA261
CTTATGATTCAATAGACAGTAACGACGGGACTATCACCGATGCAGCATGGACTACCGGTGTGAACGGCAGTGCGCTTCTTTTTGATAGTAGCGACGATTATGTTAACTGTGGCAATGATGAGAGTCTGGATATTACCGATGAGATCACGATGGTGGCATGGGTAAAGGCTGCGAGTCAGAAAACTGCGAAGATTGTTGGGAAGGGTGATGGCGACGGTTACCGTATATCTCTCGATGATACTGATGGGTGGGTGTGTGAAGTGTATTATATTACGGGTAGTAAGGCAACGAAGTGCAAGGTGAACTGGGGCGAAGGGCAGGCAACACTCAACCAGTGGTATCAAGTGGCTATGACCTACAATGGTTCTGTACTTCAGTTGTATGTAGACGGTGTTGTGAAGAATAGCGAATCCGCCTCAGGCAGTCTTAACACAAACAGCAGAAACCTCTACATCGGATCTAATGATGCGAAACATAAATTCTTCGACGGTGTGATCGATGAGGTCGCCATATATAACCGGAGACTTACTGCTGAGGGGATCGTAGGGCTCAAAGAGCGGTATTGAGGCATGAAACTTTTCGAACCAACAGTGACGTCAGAAAAAAGAAAGGCTCTTTGACAATTCGCGAGACCAAACATTTCGTAGGTGAATCCTGCCTGTGTGGCATTGAGTGATTAGGGATCACGAATTGCACAAATGTTAAACCGGACTAAATTCGTGTCATTCGTCCAAACGTGTTATTCATGATAAAAACTGTTATAAATAGACCAAATTCCAATAAACTCCTCAAAACCAGAGTAAAGCAAGTTTTGGTAAATAACCGATATGGCTGGTCGTTTGAACACCTTCACGCGAGATATCAGAGGGCATCTCCCCGGCAGTATTAGAATCAGTCGCTTCAATATCCACATAAGCAGCATCCATGACATAGAACGCGCTCTTTTGTGCGATACTCTCTTTTGTAATCAGTTCGTCCACATCACTTGAGACCAGAAGCTCAGCAGCCCTTCTGATGGAATAAAAACTCTTCCCGGCGATCCTATATGGAATTTCAGGTGCGGATGTTAAACTGGTATCTGTTCCGGTGATGTAGAAGAGTTCATTCACCACAACACTTAAGTATGATTAAATCAACATACGTGCGCTCACGACATTGGGTATGGTAAGCATAATTGTCAACTTGTCAGGTGATGCGGCACATGCTTAACAACCCGGACCCCAAGACTGGCGGTGGGAACGCAGTTGCACCATGTAGTGGGAACTTTTGATATCTCCTAACTTTCGGTGAATTGAAATGGGATGCCCTTTCATCGTTACAGAAAACATGTAGAATTACCAATGATGACACCGCGATTGAAGAATGGACGTTTGAAAA
>DAWR01000217.1:1384-9648 GCA_002506015.1 Candidatus Methanogasteraceae archaeon UBA261
CGTGACTCATTTTGGACTGCAATTTACGTTTCACCGAAAGTCGAGATATCTGTGAATAGATGACACATAAGCGAGGTGAACAAAATGAAGAAAGAATCCGCATTTGTTATGTTATTCGTGCTGTTTGTTTTAGGAGGGTCCGGGAATATTGTACCGGTCTGTGCGGCGGTGATGGGTGGCGGAGGCGGGCATGGAACACCGTGTGAAGATATGGACATTATATTTATAATGGACTGCTCCGGTTCTATGTCAATAATGGATGCTGAGGTCGGTGGAATCCCGGTCCACCGCATATACGCAGCGAAGGTCGCTGCCAAAGACTTCATAGATCTTCTACCGGCAGGTACAAATACAAGAGTTGGCGTGGTCTCCTATGAGAGCTATGGTGATGCTGAGATCGAACAACCCCTTACCACGAATTTTGCTGATGCAAAGACCGCTATCGATGGCTTGAGCGCTGGAGGTGCGACGGCTATCGGCGAGGGTCTGGAGAAGGGTAGGGATGAGCTTACAGCCCATGGAAATACGAACAGGAGGGTGTTTCTACTGTTAACTGACGGGGTAGCGAATATGCGCCCCGATCCATGGTCATCGCCTGCTGGCTGGATTTCTCCTCCGGGCACATGGAATGACAATGAGTTATATGCGTTTGTTGAGGCTCATGATGCGATGACGTTGAACGTCACAAATCCGACGAACATATACACGGTAGGGGTGGGGAGTCCGACCAGTATCCATGGGGACTTCCTTGAGGTTCTTGCGCATTCAAGCGGTGGTGAATACTTCCATTACGCCACAGCGACTTCAGAGATGTTTGAGGATGTGCGGGCTGATATCTGTTATGGCGATATCAGGGTGCTCATACTGAGTAACCTTGATCGGATGGATGACCTGGGTATGGATCCTGCCCCCAGTGATCTTGTGTATGAGTTGCAGGATCTTGCAGATAACAATCCGAATGAACGGGGTGTTGTTGTGGATCTCGGGGACCTGTGCGATCCTTCCAACGTGGAGTATAATGCCGATATTGGCACCGCATATAGTAACTGGGACGGAAATGAGGGTGACGTCACGCTCACAAACGCTCTTGTGGGTGCAATCGATGACTACATCGAGGACCTGAAACAGACCACATACCCGTTGATGCGATATGTGATCATCGTCGGTTCGCATGAGATCATTCCCATGGAAGCGAGACCGGACGATTATTCGTTTGTTACGCCAACTGTGACCTACAACGAGAGACAGTGGGCTGCGGATAGTTTACCGCTTACAAGCGGTTATCTCTATGACCTTTACCATGCAGGTGCTGATGGGCACTACATGACAGACACGCCATACAGCGATCTGTCGTATCTGGACACGTCAACAGATCATGAATTGACCCCGGAACTATCTGTTTCCAGATTGGTTGAGACCCCGCAACAGATAGCGGATGTGATAGACACTTACATGGCCGCAAACGGCATAATTCCAAGGAATCACTTCGTATCCATAGCCAGTTATGATTACCTGGATGGTGGAACACTGGCAAGCGATTATATGACCGCTGCGGGAGTTTCTACCGATGATTCGCTTGTGCAGTCCTCCTATAGTTCCTCAGATGTGCCCCCGCTGCTGAACGCGGAGCATGATGTCGTGTATTTCGCGGGGCATGGTGAATACAATGTGATCTCTACATACAGCGGCAGTTTCATGGCAGGCAATAGCGCGACACAGGGAGACACTGATGATACTGACTCGGTCGATGGCGCGGTTATCATCACCGCCGGATGTCATAATGGCGTTAATTTCGGGAACATGCTTTATCATGCACCTGACGCCGGCACAACCTATAGTGAGTTCCCTGAGGAATTTGCAGAGAACGGTGTTGTGGCATATATAGGAGCCACCGGATACACGGCGATTTCCGGTAGCGGTCCCAGTACCACAACCTCCTTGGCAGGGGCTAATGAGAAGTTAGCTACCAACGTTGTTTATTACACGGTTAACTGCGTGGATATTGGAAGAGCGTTTCGAAACGGGGCTAATGACTATTATGTAGAGTCAAGCCCTATCCAGAACGTTGATAGGCGGGTGCTGGCGATCCCGACGTTGTACGGCATCCCGACATACAGGGATCCTGTGACGCCAGAGTCGGCACAGGCACCAGGAATGACACCTGCGGCTGGCACTAATGTCATGAGGGCTGAGGCGGCTGCAGGACTTTCTGAGATAGTGACTGTGGATGTGAGCGATTACATAGCGGAATCTTCAGGGATCATCACCCTCCCGGGGGTGGAACAGGTTGTTTCATTTAATAAACCGATACTGCCTCAGGTCTTTGTGGAGAGAACATTCCCGCGTGACTCAGTAGTAAGTGTTGAATGGCTGGAGGACGCGTCCGAATACGTTGTTATCAAAAACAATGTCCCTATCGCTGGCATTGCATGTCGCAACGTAAGCATTCCAGGGCAGTTCTATTACCAGGGATTCTGGCCCCTACAACCCCACAGGAGCTATCAGTCCCTAACGTTTGGTGCTGCAGGATCAGAGGTTGGTTTTGTGGCGTACCCGGTCCAGTACAACATGGCAACAGGAGAAACAAAGATCTGGACTCGGATGAAGTTCTCTGTTACCTACAAAGTGCGCCCCACCGACATCTCCGTAGTCAGACTCCATCTGGATAAATCCGAGTATTCACAGGATAAACCCCTGTATTCATCGGATGACACCATGAAACTGAACATGGCGATATCCAGCCGCAGGCACACCAGCCTGATGAACCTTGGCATGGTTATGCGTAACATGGACACCGGCAAGGAGATTGGCAGGATGGAGATTGGCAGGATTGGTCTGAAAGGTGGCGCCATAACTAGCGCCGGGTACTTAGTGGATCTTGGCAGTGTACCGCCAAACATGCTCGAGGGGAGAACCGTGGCTGCTGAACTGATCGTTTCCGATTCGCATAACGGCGACATACTCACATCGAAGAGCTTCGAGTTTGAAGTAGCCGGAAAACCCAGAATCTTCTTCTCAACAGAGGAGGATTTCGTGACACAGGGTCCCGAACCGCACGACGGCAACCCCATAATCTCTGATGGTGACCTGCTCTGCTCCGATGGTACCATAATCGCGCGCAACCGGGAACTGCTCAAAACATTCGAGACAGAGTTCGATCTCGGACTGGATGCGTCTGATGTGATCGCAATCGACGCAAAAGAACATCTCGTTGCATTCTCAACAGAGCTTGACGATCCGAAGTGGCAGTTTACTGCTGGCGACCTACTTACAACCACTGGTGCTGTAATTCCGAATATCGCGCTCCTTGCAATGTTCGATATTCCGGGAATTGATCTGGGTCTTGATGCCGTGCACTTCACAGGCGATTATGACGGGATAATCAAGTTCATCGAGTACATCGCAGATGAAGACGCGGACGCGTGGAGAAAAGAGCCAGAGATGTTGTCCAGGGTTCTGGAGGGGTGTGATATCGACATCTGGTTCTCAACAGAGGGAACCGCTCCAAAACCCGGAGATCCGCTATTTCTCGACGGCGACCTGCTCTCTGCACGTTACGGCACAATCGTCGCACGGAACAGTGAACTCCTGCCAGCCAGTCTGCCTGCGGGGATCCCCGATCGTGGTGTGGACTTTGGTCTGGACGCTGCCACAACCGACCGCACAGGTAACGCGAGGTTGATCAGGTTCTCTACCGAGATTCTCTATGAGGGGAGGCTTGACTTCACTGACGGCGACATTCTCAGGATCAATAACGGCGTGGTCTGCACCAACGACGACCTGATTGTTGGGTTCGAGCCCAACGCCGGCTTCCTCGGTCTTGATGCCCTCTCAATCGCGGTGGACGGTTGTGAGCCCGGCATAAGCGTCAAGAAGGTGGTCTGGGATGATGCTGAGCAGGTGTGGGCTGATGAGATCACTGCGTATGTTGGCGATACTGTAACATTCGAGTGTGCGATTCACAATGATGGGTGCTATTCACTCTATGACATATCAGCCAGAGACGTACTGCCAGATATCCTGGAATACGCCGGCGATGCGACGGTCAACGGAGAACCGTGTGAGCCTGATGCGGTGGAGGATACGGAACTTGAGTGGTTCTTTGAGGGACCGCTCAATCCATCCGAGACGATAACGATAGGATATGATGCATACGTGGTTGAATGTGGCAAGGGAGCAAACATCCATACGGTGAAAGCCATCTGCGAGGAGACCGGAGAGGTGGTGCATGGCGAAGGCGGGGCATCTATCACTGTGTCATGCACGGAAGCACCGGATCTGGTAATTACTGGGATAGAAGGAGTCGGCATTATCGGTAAACCGTTGAATATAGCCTACACAATCAAGAACCAGGGCAATGCAATAGCAGGTACGAGTTATACCGGATTGTACATCGATGGAGAGCATGTTGCAAAGGATCCTGTCGACTCGCTGGAGCCGGGAGATGTGATCGAGGGAGCATTTAATTATCTCTGGGAGTGTGAGGCAGGAGAGGAGGCGAAGATCAAGGTCTGTGCAGATATCGCCGATCAGGTAACCGAGAACGATGAGTCGAACAATTGCATAACCGAGGTCTGGACGTGCGGGGTGCCGCCCCCGATAGGACTTGATATCTACTTCGCAGACGCAAAAGAGTCCCCTGGCTCGGTCTACCACTACAATACCGATGCAAGGACTGAGGATATCATCTACACAAGACCGTCTAAAAGGCTCTATAGTTTTGCTTTCCATCCGAAAATCCCGGAAAAGCTCTACTATGTCAATGCCAACGAGGATAAGATATACCGAACCCATCAGATCTCAACGGGATGGGCTCCGGAAGAGGTCGTTTACACACACGACACCTACATAAGGGATGTGGCGTTTACCTTCGACAAAGAGGGTGAATTAGGACTCTATTTCAGCGAAGCAACTGGTGCTGGAGGAGATGGCAAGATTTACCGGATTGAGGATGGTTACGCAACACCATATTACACGGTCAAGCTTGCTGATGTCGGTGGATCGTGGGCTGGCGATTTTGCCTTTGACAACGAGAACAACCTCTATCTGAGTTCCGGGAATTCTGTGCCGGCAGAAATCTACAAAGTGAATGATGGAAGCGTGGAGGAGCTATACAAAGACGACAAAGAGCCCATAAAGGGACTCATGTGCGAGGATGGTGTTCTGTACTACGCCAACTGGCGAACAACGATCTATCGGCTGGATCCTGACACGGGAGATCGCACGGTCGTCTACTCGAATCCAGAACGCGGATGGCTCTCGGATGTTGGTTTCAGGTAGCTGAACGGTAGCCCAACCCAGGCACGGATGCAAGAGAGGGGGGTATGTGAACCCCCCTCCATGAGATTCTCACAGGAGACCAGAAATATCTGACTACCGCTACAAATCGTGAAGAGATGGAATGTCCAGGAGCTTCTGCGTTGTCAAAAGCCATATAAATCAGAAGCTTTACTAAAGAACGATGGCTACGAAAAAATGTTGTTACATGGATAGGGACTGTACATCGAAGTGTGTGGCGTACATCGATGTCAGCGAATTGAGTGAACTGACGGAAAGTTTGGGTTTGACGGATATGCACTGCATCCGTATTATCACGGAACTTAGCCGCATGATAACTGCGATGGACACGATGGACACGATGGATTTCGAAGATTTTGAGGACGACGACGAATTTTAAAAACAATCAAATCAATATCGTTATATGATATTTTTGCTATAGACAGTTACCGTTCATACGGGGCAGCGAGTAGGCAAACGTATTATACCATTTCCGCACTAATTGCTGCCTTGATGGACATCGAAGGCTATGCAAAACGCGGACTGTTGAAAAACGACCCCGATCTCGAAGAGAAACTCACCGAGCGGATACTCGAGATCAAAGACATCCCGTGGAGCCGGGCGCAGACGATCGCTCGTGCAACCATACTCGAAGCCGGTGCCACGTTACATCCCACAGGCGAGATTCTTGCCCCGATCATGTCGGGAGTTGCGATGGGCGAGTTCGGGGTCGGATCGAGGGGTGCCGGTGACTTTTATGCGCATGAGAAGATTGCGGAGGTGATCGGGACGACTGGTGCTGTTGTCGATTCTTCGCATCTGGATGACTCGGGCGTGGTGCGTGTTTCAGGTAAGTTGTCTGAGTCCGGAGAGTCAGGTAAGGATCAGTACATCGTTTTGAATATCGACGGAATCCATTCGAGGCTCAGCGATTTTCCATTTCTTGCGGGCTTTCATGTCGCCCGTGCCGCGCTGCGTGACATCTACGTGATGGGCGCAAGTCCGATTGCGCTCCTCTCAGACATCCACGTGGCAGACGACGGTGACGTAGGGAAGATATTCGACCATATCGCGGGAATCTCGGCAGTCGCCGAACTAACAAACGTTCCTCTCGTCACAGGGAGCACGCTCCGAATCGGCGGCGACATGGTGATTGGCGAGCGCATGACCGGCGGAGTCGGCGCCGTCGGAGTTGCCAGTGATCTGACGGCACGAATCGATGCGAGTGTGGGCGACGTAATCCTGATGACCGAGGGCGCTGGCGGCGGCACGGTCTCGACTGCTGCGCTATACTATGGCATGCATGATGTTGTTGATGAGACTATTAATATAAAATTCATAGACGCATGCGAGGCACTAATTGCTGCCAATCTCCCTGCGCGGATTCATGCCATGACCGATGTCACGAACGGCGGAGTCCGCGGTGATGCAAAAGAGATATCACGGACTGCCGGAGTGAAATTACGGTTCGTTGAGGAGAAGATACGTCCCCTTGTGAACCGACAGGTTCTTTCGATGCTTGAGTCACTTGAGATCGATTATCTCGGCGTCTCGCTCGATGCGCTCCTGATGATCGCCCCGCCCGATTTCGCAGAGGAGATCATGGACACAATCAGGGCGCGGGGGGTCGCCGTCGATGTGATCGGCGAGGTCTGCGAGGGGACAGGTGCTGAACTGATCGTTTCTGGCGAGGTTCGTGATTTTACGCCTCGTTTTCGGGAGTCCGCGTACACCCCGATCAAGAAACTGGTCGGAGACAAGACTCCTCGGGATTACGCGAGAATGCAGGAGTGTGTGGACCAAGCTGCGCTTGATGCTGTGCAAAAGAAAGAGCGGGTTGTTGCGATGGTGCGAGACGAGTGAGGAGCTGGATAACACTGTCGATTTTTCAGTGAAATCGCCATGTCCATAGTGCTGCCAAAAAATAACCTGTTGCAATTCATTTCATGTGTCCATTTGTGCTAAATCGGCAGGAGAGATCATGGATGGCGCTAATAAACGAATCGCACGAATGTCGTGGATGTGGAGTGCCATCAGATAACTTTGCTATTACTTACTCCATATTATGTGGTGAGCGCTTAGATTCTACCTCAGAGTCACGCAGAGGGTTGAAATCGGTCTCAAAACTCTTGCGTTCCGCAGCAGCCCTTTGCGGTGATAAATCACTTGGTGTTCAGACAATGCAATCCCAATCGTAGTGGCCCGCGCCAGTAAACCCGTCACTGCAGATCGCATGCGATCTTTGCATTCATGAGCAGATCATCGACCGTATTGATCAATGTCCCCAGTCTCGGCGCAGAGACCGTAATTGTCAGCGCGGAATCTGTACTCGCAATCGTCATATTCGAGAGATTGTCCGGTGCAAGTGCCCTCTCGATGGTCGATGCGTTCGCAGATGCGATTGTGATCACTCCATGATACTTATCCGTTGAATTCACCACGGCACATCCTTTTTTCCGAGTTTGTATCCAATTATATTGGTAATCCGGTGCATGATCGGTGTGATAATTAGAATCACCAGAACAATCCATACTGTAAAGTTTGCGACGAACCATTCACGCTCAAAGAGAAACGTGAGTAACCATGCACCTGCCACAAAGTCCAGTTGATCCGCGATCGGAAGTGCTGCCCCGCGTGCAAGTCCGATTCTCCGTTTCACAAAGCTCATCCCGAGATCCCCGAGAAGCGACCCGATAGAGAGGCAGAGAACTGCTTTCATGGTCAATTCCGGGAAGAATTGCGGAAGTGTGCACTGTGACCCGATTGCCATTTGAATCAGTCCGATCGCAATCCCTGCGGCGCTTCCTCCGAAAAACCCGATGAATGTCTTCCCATCACCGAGAACCCGCCTCCCGTCGGAGAAATTCCTGCCGAAATCGATGGGAGTGCCGCGTCCAACGGTTGCTGCGCACGGGTTCGGCAGGTATGCGGGCAGCATCAACCAGAACGCGGTAAGAATGATTTCAAACACAATTAGGATATCGGCG
>DAWR01000126.1 GCA_002506015.1 Candidatus Methanogasteraceae archaeon UBA261
CATGAAATAGCGAAGAGCCATACTCTCATGTTTTAGCTCTTCGCATGTAGAACGATAAGTAATCCAATTGTGCTGAGATTGGTTTAAGCTTTGTAAACCTTCGAGTACGACGATGAACACGCCAAGGCCACCTGTAAGAAAAGCAGAAGCAGCAAAACCCGCTGCGAAAGGAATAATCGCAGCAGCAACAATCTCAGCCACTTTGGTCCATTTAAACCGCCGCTGGTTTAGCATACTCTTTTGGTCATACCATGTAATCTGATCTTCGAGCCGCTTTAGTGTATGATTGTCTGGAGTTATTGCCATATCTCCTGAAGTTTTTGAAAACACCTTATGTTAATATATTATTATCAAGTCACTAAACCCTGTTAATTACGGAGCCTGTACATCGCGCCCCTCGCGTTCGGCGGGACAACTACACGGCAAGTCATAAGCGAAACCGTATGTCGATTATGGCGAGGTTCTCTGCACTCCATGCACACTAACCCGAAACGTAACCCCATATAAAACTTACGGATTATATTAGTATAGGTTTTATAAAATATCAGACTCAACAAAAATACACACCTCACGTCGACCTTGAACAGAACCTCTCGAGACCAAGCAGCCGGGTAACCCCGCGGTGCCGACCCCATAAAAGACCGCCTTCTCCCCTGCGATCACCAGTATCTACTTAATCGTCCCGTTGACGACCGTCGTTTCAGCCACGAGCGCCAGATCGTACCATCGCATCAATAACGCCGGGCAGCACCACATCGGATGCAATCATTGTTGGGCATGGCACAACGATAGGGCACACGAGAGGCATCTCTGTAAGATACAACCACGAGATTACACAAGATTAACACAGAAATCGTGTGGAAATCCGTGCAATCCGGTGGTTCCTGCCACACCCTACCAGCAGATCCCCTCGTAAAGACCCCTGTCTGGCGTGACCATCCGCCTGCCATCGATCACAACGATCTCCTTCATCGCATCGAACTCCTGATCCAGCGATCCGAACTCATCCCACTCAGTCATGATCAGGCATGCATCAGAACCGCTGAGCGCATCCCCTGCGCTTTTGCAGTATTCGATATCGGAAAAGACTTTTCGCATATTCCCTGCTGCGAGCGGATCATAAGCAGCGACCGTTGCGCCCCGGTTCAAGAGTTCCGTAATAACAGGTATCGACCGTGTCTCGCGTATGTCGTCGGTATCGTTCTTGAATGCGAGTCCGAGAACCGCAATTCTCTTGTTGCGCAGATCGCCGACTCGCTCTGTGAGCAGTTCTATCATACGCATCGGCTGCTCCTCGTTGACCTCGATTACCGCGTTCAGCAGAATTGGGTCATATCCGATCTCCTTTGCCCGCCCGATCAGCGCTTTCACGTCTTTGGGGAAGCATGACCCGCCAAATCCAGCGCCAGCGTTCAGGAAATGTTCCGAGATCCGGTAATCCTTCCCGATTGCTGCCATGACCTCGTAAACATCGATTCCGAGTTTCTTGCAGATGTTTCCAATCTCATTTGCAAACGATATCTTCGTTGCGAGAAACGAGTTGTTTGCGTACTTGATCATCTCTGCCGTTCTGGTATCGGTGAGTGTGATCTCGCAGGGGATCTTCTCGTACAGACTGGCTACTGTACCCGCGGCACGCGTATCGCCACCGATCACGATCTTATCAGGATTCATAAAGTCGTGTACCGCTTTTCCTTCCCTCAGAAACTCCGGATTCATCGCAACCCCTACATCTCCCCCTTTCGCCCCACCTGTCCCCCCCATCCCACCGACCCTGACGAGCGGAGCAACCACCTCATCCGTTGTTGCAGGGACGACCGTGCTCTTGACAACAACGACATGGTACTGTTCCCTGCCAGCCAGCGCATCCCCGATTTTCTTTGATGCCGAGCGGACGATTGATAGATCGATATTCCCGTCTTCGTCTGATGGCGTTCCTACGCAGATGAAGGTCACATCCGAGCTGGAGATCGCATCGTTGTAATCGCTCGTTGCGCGCAACCGTGTCCCTGCATGTTTCTTCAGAAGTTCGGAGAGACCTGGTTCGTAAATCGGCGAAATCCCCGCGTTGATCTGCGCAACCTTCTCAGAATCGATATCAACAGAGACCACGTTGTGACCGAGTTCCGCAAAACACGCGCCCGTTACCGTTCCGACATAGCCGGTGCCGATGATTGAGACGTCCATGAGGTTCAATTAACCCTGATTCCTAATATCTCTTTCACCCGCCGGAGCCATCCTCTCACCATCTGCGCTGCAAATATCCGCAGCGGAGTGCGCTTTCCGTGAACTCTGGTCTTCCCGTCACGGATCGCATCCAGAACTGCGGGCAAGTTGGGTTCTGCTGCAATCTCTGTCACAGCGTACCCGATCATCAGCACAGCGTGCGCATCGCTCCCGGAAACTGCCGGTATCCCCATCTCCAGCGCCACCCTCCCTGCTTTTCGGTTCGCCTCCTTTGTTATAAACCTCGAGTTGAAGATCTCGACAGCATCCACATCCAGGCCTGAGAAATCCCCGATTCCGTGACTCAGCCGCTTGAACGGGTGCGGCACCACAACGACGCCGCCAAGCTTGCGTATGCGCGCAATAGTCTCCTCCGGCGTCTTTTTTGCCGGGATATCCTCGCGCACTCCGAGGGCGATGATGTGCCCCTTCGTCGTCGTTATCTCGACTCCGGGAATCACGATCAGCGGGAGATTAAGTTCCTTTGCCCGTTGTTCGCCAGCAATTCCCCCCTTTACGGTGTCGTGGTCACAGATCGCAATCCCGTCGAGACCGATGTCCACGGCATGTGCAAGTATCGAGTCGATCGGTGATCCGGAGTCTCTTGAATATGTGGAGTGGATGTGAAGGTCGAAACGCATGTTGATCGTAGTCTTGTGCGAGGGGGTATAAGCATGTATCGCTCAGGATCTCACGATTTTTTGTGACCAGCATCAATTTGGGGCACTGAGAATCGACACTGTCTGAAAATCAAGCGATTTATCACCGCCGATTAAGAAGGGGGCGGTTGCCCGCCATATCTCATCTCAGAACGGTACAAGAAAGTTTCCCTTCATGCACGCTTGTGAATCTCATAACCTTTTAAGTATCGGGCAGCGGTTCTGCGATTTAAAGCAGTCTTGGTAAATATTGGGATTCTTATTCAATTTTAAGCGTAACTACTCAGGTACGTTGATTGGTCGTCCGTTAGCGATCACAGAAAACGTCAAAATCAGGCTTTTTGATGTAAGCGGTGTTGTGAATCTTGCCACATACCAATTACCACTTACCACTGAAGTGTTCTGGAGTTGAGGTTCATAAACATCCGATCGTCTATTCAATTCTCTTCGAAACACTCTTCGCAACGCCTTCGGAAACACGGTAATCACCTGATATCCACACTGACGATGTATTCGACGACAACCAGCTTGTTGAAGTGAATATCGCTGCTCCAGCCGGTCGTATCTTTGGCTGAACTGGTAAACGTCGCACTGAACTCATCTCCAAGAAACCGCTTCCACGCACCAGCATACTCGCTATCGACCATAATATTCAGATAGCCATTCTCATAGACCTCCGGAGTGCTGAAGACGCTCTCATTGAATCGTGGATTACTGATCGTGACCTGTGCGATGCCGCCTCCGACGGATGACACCGAATCATTGATCTTGACAAGTGAGAACATGATACTGCCCTGATCCATAGAATTGAACATCCGGGGTTCCGATACCATGACTGTGCCACTCGGGTACTTTGTGAGCACTGCGCCATTCTCACACGCAACAGAACCGATTCCGCTTGTAAACTCGATGCGACCCATAGGAATTGTACACTCGTTCACATCTCCGTCAGCGACAATTCTGAGCGACAGGTCGCATACATCGGGATCAGATGCGAGCGAGCCGCCTTCCGCGGTTCCGAGTTTTGTCGTCCTGACCGGCGATTGATCAAGAGCAACCTTCATAAGATCGGTGTGAAGGATCAGAAAACCCTGCTCGACGCCCTTGAATTGGGTCGCATCTTTTGTTGATTGCAGCGCTGGCAGACCGCCCACATAAATCGATCCGATCGCAACAACGACGATTCCGAACACGAGCACATATCCCACAACCTCGGAAACCGCTCTGTTTGATTTGAGTAGCCTGTTCATCTGCCCTGTCCCTATCGCTCATATTTATTGGTGAACGATAACCTGTGTTTGCCGCTTGCGCTGTGCGTCTCACCGTCGATCGGAATGGATGCGCCGATGCCGTTTATCGTGTATGATATGTTGAGGTCGATGTCGTCGGCATCAATTATCACCCGCTGGTCGCTGGCGTTTCCGGTCGACATCTTGACCGTGTATGTGTGCCCGCCGATCGTGTCTGACATCTCAAGCGATGTGTTCAGTGTACCATGCTCGGGTGCGATCAGGTAGAACATGATCAGCTTGGTTCCGATGTCGTTTCCGATGTCGTTGAACTGCTGAGTTGCGGCGATATCGGTCGGAGTCTCTGTTAACATCGTGCCGGCACTCAGCATCACGACTCCGAAGAAGAGGAGCGATATGCTCGAGATCATGATGTATTCAAGTGCATACGAGACTGCGTTGCGATCGTTCAGCATATCATCGACTCCCCTATACTATTCAGACTTCACTGCTTAAATATTCGGTGTATTCGGTGACACCGTCATCGAATTTGAGGATAACCTCCATCCTTGTGAGGTTCAGCCCACCTGCTGTGTCGTTGGTAGTTGTATTTACGGTCACTGTCACGATCTGCCCGTGATAAGCGTACAGCTGGGACAGGAGGTTTCCAAAGTTTGCCATCGTCTCATTGATCACGTTGCAATCGTCGATATCATCCGTATAATTCACGTTCATGGCAGCGGTATTCGCCTCTATGTATGTCTCGTCGTACAGTTCACGGAGTTCGTACATCGGAAACTCGATCTGCGCCTGCGAAGACTGGTATCCTGACATGAACGAGAGATTCAGGAGGACGATCAGTATTGCAAGGGCCACGCTTATCGTAAATCCGGCAAGAACGATCCACTGTGCTTCTTCGTCATGTATCATCTGTACCACATCTCCAGTCTCACGGAAACGAGATTCCACAGGTTGATGATCGGCGATATGCTCGCATCCGGTATCCGCTCCTCGGCATCGGATGCGGTGACATCACAATCCTGAAGTGTGACAATCTTTGTCGCAGTCACCGAGCTGGATTGTGGGATGCCGTTTGTGATGATTCGCGTCTGTGCGACATGTGTTTTGTCTCCGCGAATGTAGTAGTAGATGCGCAGGCGCGATAGTTTGATTACACCCCTCGCATCCGAGTGCACCGTCACGGTGATGTTGTAGTTCCCTCCGGATGCGTCATGCGAGGAGATGTATTCGTTCAGGGTCTCTGAGAAATCACTGATCGTTTCTGTTCCGCGATACTCTGTAGCATAGACGCGGATCATCCAGGTATAATCGGAACTACCGAAACTGGTGTTCACGGTTCCATTGTCATAGTGATAATCGCTCGTGCCGTCAGTGCTATCTGCATACCCGTACACGTTGTTGAGATTGGAGCCATTGATGCGGTGGTGGTTTGTGCCGGTGTGCCATGTGTCCGGGGGCAGGGTGATGTTCTGCCACACAAACTCATGGCTGGCGTCTGCAGGTATGAATGCGGATCTGACCCACGCGTCATCGATGTAGATGTCGATTGCGCTATCGCTTCCTTCTGTATAGATGGACAGGAATGATAACCCATCGATTTCTTCATCTATGTCAAAATCCTTGCATACTTCATCTGTTGTACTGTCTCCAAGAGAAATCTCGCCGATTTTCGTATCGTGGTGGTTGATCTCTTCAATGTAGTAGTCCCATATCGTGCTGTTAGGGACAACGATATATGGTTTGTGTGGGTAATATAAAACATGACCATAATAATATAATGTCTTACCCTCACCCCATATAACATGGATATTTCCGGACGTGTCTGTTGCTATTGAGGGGTGGAGGGCAGACCCAAAACCAAGTTCCACTGGCGTGCTCCATGCCCCCGCCACATTGTAAGAATAATATACATAGCCGCAATCGACCCACGTGATATGTGCATTGGCACTATAATCAGTAACTATCGAAAGATCGGATACCGCGGTTCCGGTGTACACTATCTCTTTTTGGCTCCACGACCCGCCAGTATTGGTTGAATAGTATACCGTCGTACCGTTCTCAACCCATGCGAGATGTGCATAGTCTTTCAGGTCAAGTGACATGGCGATATCCGTTGCATTGATGCTGTTGCCCACGTGCGCAGGAGCGCCCCAATCGCCTGTTGACGTGTTCATGTAGTACACCGTTTTATTTTCAAGAAACGCGAGGTGTTTAATGTCGCCTGAATCGATTCCGAGCAGCGGACTCGTTGCATTGGTGGTATTGTTCACCTGCACCGCAGGAGACCACGTGCCGGCAGTGTCGTTTGAGTAATAGATATAAACGTTCTCTACCCAGACGATGTGCGGCGCGTTTACGGAATCAACAGCGATACACGGCTGTGATGGTGGCGGATTGATGCTGTCGTTCACTTCGATTGTGCTTGATAGCCACTCACCGTCGTACGTTCTTGAGTAGTGTACTCTATATTTACTTGCCGGATTCCCTTTGATGAATGCTGCGTGCAGTTCATCATTCCTATCGATTATGAGACTGAGATTGTGAGTCTCCCCGCCGCCGATACTGATCTTGTTCGTATCGTCTTCGTCCCAGCCCCCAACATTATTGAGATACCATAGTTGTGGTGCATTCTTGCTGTACGCTATGTGTATGTACCCCTTCGAATCAACTGTGAATGTGACATCGTCCTCCTGCGCAATATTCACTTCCAGATTGGTTGTGCCGATCGACTCGTTTGGAAGCCCGGCGAGATCCATATTCGCCGCGTATACCTCTGTTGTGTTCTCCGGAAGCAGGATATGGACTGTGAGATTTCCGTTACTGTTGTTGATCACATCATCGGTGAAGTTCAATGTCTTCTCATAACTGCCATCCGAGAACGTGTACAGGTGCCCTTGTACAATCGTATCCAGATAAGCGAAGATCACGTTGTACTCGACGAAATCCGGAAGCAGCGTGTCGAGGTTCTCGTTCAGTGACGGCGTTGCCTCGATACGGAGGTTAGTCACATTGATTATGCCTGATGAATCTGAGTGAAGCAGGAAGGGCACAGCCCATCCGGTCTCGTTGGCTGTGCCGCCATAGTACTGATACGACGTGTAGTTGCCCACATCGGCAGCATCGTGAAGCGGATGAGATTTGGTCCAGTCGTTGATCGCATCAGCAAAATCCGGGGTTCGCTCGCTCGCCGTAAACGGCTGTGTGATAGGGAGAATTACGCGGACCATGTTGGCGCCGGAGGCATCCCTGCCGATAGAAAGCGCACCGGATGTGACGTTGATTGTGATTGTGTTGTCCCCGATCCTCCATTCGGTAATGTCTCCTGGAAGCGTGATGTTATGCCATTCCCAGCTTCCGCCTGTCTCAATTGCGGGGCTGGTCGCATTGACCTCGACATCGTTAACCGAGATTCGGACATTGGTCGCGTTACTGGTCATAATATACATCGAGAGAATGGCATCAGTTGTAATCTCCCGGTATATCGGGAGCGTCTTATCGGTGGTACCATTGCCTGCTCGAATGCCGCAATCCGTCTTTATCACAGTCGTATACTCCCAGACCTTTGTCCCATTCCCGCAATCGAGCTCGGTCGTATTCCCGATAGCAAGCCACGGAGTCTCAGGAAACCGTGGCGTGTAGACGTATACCGTCCCAGCGCCGGGCGCACCGACTGCGAAATCAGGGGCGCCGTCACAATCGACATCGCCGATATCTGCGACAACGGTGCCGAAACCCGAATCACTTTCCGACATC
The DNA here is from genome assembly GCA_002506015.1 of Candidatus Methanogasteraceae archaeon UBA261. Lineage (GTDB taxonomy): Archaea > Halobacteriota > Methanosarcinia > Methanosarcinales > Methanogasteraceae > Methanogaster_C. The sequence continues at coordinate 7,889 of DAWR01000126.1, forward strand.
GTGATTGCACCAACAGCGAGATCGAGATCGTAGAAGACCTCTGTCTTATTATCGGATCCTCCAACGATCACTCCGGAATAGGCATCACAATCGACATCGCCGGATGCGGATACCGCGGTTCCGAAGTTGGACCCTGCTGCTCCACTCATGTTAATGTCAGCCGTGTTGTCAAGCAGCGGTCCGCCGTAGAAGATGTGCGCACTACCGTTCTCTGGCGCACCAACGATCAGGTCGTCTGCGCCGTCGTTGTTCACATCGCCTGCTTGTGCAATTGATATTCCAAATTCGGAGTTGCTTTCACCGTATATCGTGAGATTCATCTCGTCTTCGGCGCCGTTTATCAGCGGCGGAAGTGATGCACTGCCGAACCGGATGTATGTCCGGTTGCTCGCGTTCGCACCGACCACGATATCTGCTATGCCGTCGCCGCTGAGATCGAACGATGTCACAGATATGCCAAAGAAATCGCTGCTTACATAAGGGTTGTACAGTTCCACATCAGCGTCTGCCGGGTGTGCGCTCAGTGAACCGCTGCCGTAATATACAAACACTCTTCCTGCGTTCGGTACCGTTTTGTGCACGCCGGGCGCACCAGCGATTATGTCATCGAAACCATCGCAATTGAGATCGCCGCATGCAAGCGAATAGCCAAACCAATCGTTCGGTTTGCCCATGCCCGCGGCGACCGGGTCAATCATCGTGACATCAGGGGCGTCAATCGGCATACCCCCGTAATAGACGTATACTGCACCGGTATCTACCTGTGCACTGTCATTTTTGTGTGCACCAACGATCACATCATCAAAACCATCGCAATTGACATCCCCGCACGCAACAGCATAGCCAAACCAATCGCCGGATGCGCCCGGATTCGCAATCGCTATATCCGGCGCGCCGCTTGCCCATGCAGCGATGCTCGTGTTGTTGCCGTAATAGACGTAGACCGCGCCCGAACTGGAATTGTAAGCCCCAACGACCACATCCTGCACCCCGTCCCCGTTCATATCGCCGTCTGCGATCGCACATCCGAAGTTGTCGGGAAACGATGTGTCCGAGAGTGCCAGAGGGAGTGGTTTACCGATGCGCGGGTCATTACAAATTCCGGTGTCCAGCCTCGGCAATCCCGTGATCGCGATCTGTGCGTGACTGATCATGGTGTTGTTCGGGATGAGAACCTCGAATGTGTGGTTGTAGTTGCAGCCGGACTGTGTTCTGGAAAAAAACCGGTGTGACGTGGTGTTTCCGCTGGAATCTTTTGGTGTGAAGACTTCGGTCTTAAAGCTCGTTGCGCCCGCAACCCCGTTCATCCAGTCAACGACCGAATTCTTGAGCGAGCTTGTGTGATATGTCCCGTCCCCGGCAGGCGGCATGGGCGCATCCAGTATCGCGAGCGCATCCCGTCCGTACGTCTTGAGCTGGGCGTCCACATGGAGTTCGGTCTGCGGAACAGAGAGCGTAACAGCGCTCACCACGAGATATACTGTGCCGACCATCAGGAGTGCCGCTGCGAACCCCTCGAGTGTCTGGAGCTGGGCATGACAATCGTGCAACCAACTCCTGCTCAAAAGGCATCTCTTACTCGCAAACTTTTCACAAAAGTTTGACCAAAAATTAAAGCTCTTTGGTAGTTCGCGTATACTATGCATCTCGCAAGACGAATCGTGCCTGGGTGGCATCAAGTGCTCAGAAAAACGGTCATAAGAATACTGAATCCGGATAAAAATGTTCCAAAACAAATGCGGAGTGATTATATAAATGATCGATTTGACGAAGTTTTGGAACGCTTTCACGCGAGATCTCGGAGATTTAAAATTAATCCCAATCCGAAGGGCAGTTTTCACTCGATTTTTTGTGAAAAAATTGGTTACCATATACACACCACCAGTTTCGCAGATGGCATCGTAATATCCCCAACAGTGCTGCCCCAGTCCGATCGATTGACCCACATATATGATACATTGCACCACGAGACGTTTACCGCGATCTCATTGGAATCGCAGAGACCGTCGATTACGGTCTTGTTGAACTGATGCCAGCCCCCGACAAACAGACCGGACTTGTTGATGACTGATACGTTGTTATACTGCTGATTCGTGTTATTCAAGACTACCGACAATCTGGCATCCGCGGACCGGCTCTCGTTGGCAAAGTCCTCCCACTTGACCATGAATAAATCCAGCCGCGGCAGGCTCATCGTGATATTTGATGTGTTTGTTGCTGCATTGGTACTCAGATATCCAACCCCGCAATCCCCCTCAACAGCAACGAGGCGTTCCATCTTCTCAACTTCCGTTGTTTCGGGAATCTGATTCCCGATGCAGAGAGCAGGATTGGTGTTGTTCGGAACGTACATGGGCTCTGCGCTCGTGCCGTTTAAGTACTGTAGCGAGATATTGTATGCGTATGTTCTGGTGATGTTTAAGCCGAGCCGGTCCCTGATCCAGCTGTGCATCGCGGAGTCATATACCGAATCCATCCGTTTTATCTTTTTTTCGCTCAAAACGCATACTTTTCCGCGATTCATCAGTTCCGAGAAGTTGTTTGGATTGTGTTTGTTTGCAGCAAGCCCGATTCTGCAGATATCGTTCAAAGACGCGTTTTCCCAGTCAGGACCGCTGCCAGCTCCACCATCCCACCATCCCGTGTCCTCTGCAAGGGTCATGCCGGTCCGGTATGCAACCGGCTGGAGGTCGGTACTCTGGGACTGAAACGGTGCGAAGATCGTTGGAACCTGGAGCAGGAGATACGCAAGCGTAAGCAGGAATATGGAGATTGCTGTCAGAAAATCTATGCTACTCTGTGCGTTTTCGTTCTTATGCATAACTCCCGAGCCCCTACTTCCCGGCATTATGCAATATATATGGTCTGAAGATTATTAAAGGTTGCGTAGGGCGTGCCGGATATGTTTCATGGCTCTTCATCTGTGTTCGGTTAAACACCGCAAGCGATCTTCATGGTGTCCACTGTCATCGGAATGTCCTTGTTTGTGGCATCTGGTTGAGTCTTAACCGAACACATACGCACGGCTCTGTGTCACAATCGCACAACATCGATCAACCGCGCCCCGGCAATCTCGATTACCTGCTCCCTGATTGATTTGATCGATTGTGACGCCACATTCACGTAGTTCTCCCCGTCAAATATCAGCTCACGCACCATATTCCCAACAATGTCATCATTTCCGGGTTTGAGTTGTAGCACCACGGATCCGGGAAGTATGCTTGCGTCAGAGAGCATGCCATCGATGTCCATGTCGGTGATCCCGATTATAGGGATTCCGAGCCGGTAGAGGATATCGCCGGCAATTGCTGTCGTGTCATCGCCGACCGTTATTGCCAGATCGGCTCCCGCTGCAAGCTCAAATGCTGCTTCGGCGTTGTGATCGATGAGTACAACACGCATACTCCCACTCTTCTCTTCGATGGCACCGATTCTTGGCGTATGCTGTGTCCTTCGGATCGAGCCGGTTCTGATTATCACACCTTTCAGATCGATTCTCCCGATCTTTTCGATGCCGTGATCCTTAATCCTCGCACCGGTGATCGCAACGACCCTGCCACAATCCGCGATGATCTCGACATTCTCTGATGTCGCTGTTCCGACCACAATCCCGCCAATCCGTATCGTTTCGCCCGGAAGAACATTGTTAATCCGCCTGTGCGTCAGCTCCGGAGTTGCGTGCACCAGTTGGGCATCCTCTGGTCGCGGCGGCAGCCAGACGGGAAGACATAGCAGATCCCCGATTAATTCTGCCCAGTATATGGCATCATTCCATGGTATTACAACCCCGCCCTCCATCGGATCCTCGATCTGAACGATGGGGATCTGCTTTGCACGCGCGGTTACGACCTTACCGAATTCGATCCCGCTATCAAGGGACTTTCCGCGATTCAGCAGTATGACAATATCCGCCCACGAGAGGGAATCGATTGCCTCGCTCGGGCGTACATTTCTGCTGATGTCGATTCTATCCTCGAGAAACGCATCGAGGACAGCGGCACGCCCCATCGTCCCGCCAAGAACCGCTGTCACCTCGTAATGCTCAGAGAGCACATCCAATACGTGGTGTGCGCCGCCCGAGTCGATTATCTCGGGACCGTGGATGACGATGCCAATCTCTGGTTTCATCCGCCGGTTTCGCAGAGTTCTACTTCAAGTATCTGTTGAGCGTGGCTGAGACTGTCCAGTTTACGCTCTTCTACTTTCTTTAGCTCTTCTAAAGTCAGTTCTTTGTTCCATTCCGTCACTTCGAACTCATCTCCAAGAACTTCAAGTTCCGCTGTATCGTACCAGAGACCAGTACCATCGACGCGTGCCCATAGTTCATGGTCGCGATCCATGACCCGCTTCACCTTGCCGACCGAACCGGTGCCAGCGTACCGAACCGTGTCGCCGACCGCAACAGCAACATTTCCGTTATCTTCGTCCATACGATCACTAACACCTACATCTTTGATATTCGTATATCAATCTTACTGAGATCGATATTTCGCAGTTGCACACCACCAGAAACCCCTGCGATCTGCATCCCGTCAAACTCGCTGCCTCCGCATAGCACGTCCTGCTCCGGATGTGTTCCCGGTGTGATTTCGCAGCTGATAGTGGTCTTCTCACCGGCAGAGACCACAATTCGCAGTCGTCCGGACGCCGGGTGGTCCTTCGGGAGAACGATCAGCGGAGAGCGAATCTCTCGCACAAGATATAGCATGCACCGGATCCCCTCAATCATTCGCGCATCCGTACCAAACCCGGACGCGACAAAGAGATCGTCCTCTTCAGTGAACAACGCGATCTCGCAATCATCGGTCTCGATGAACCACTGATCGGCACCCGCTTTCACGATGCCGATTGCGCCATCTCTGCCGCAGAGGTACAGAATCTCGTCGAAACCGAGCTCAATTGTCTCACAATCGATCATTTGATCTTCTTGACATTGCCTGATTTGCATGCCGGGCACTTGACTCTCCGTCCGAGCCCTTTGAACTTGTTGTTGCAATCCATGCATTCGTACTCACCCGGAGTGAGCGAAGCCACATCGACACTGGTAACATCACCAACACTACACATATTTAATCAGCCTCCTTTCGGTTTGTGTATCACTAACGTGTCCGGGATTATTTATAGTTATTGTACCGTACCAGCTTATCCTACTCCGGATTTACGAGCGTTGGAGCAGCGTTATATTTTCCGTACGTGTTTAGCCAACCACAAGATTACACAG
>DAWR01000206.1 GCA_002506015.1 Candidatus Methanogasteraceae archaeon UBA261
GAGCATCAGCGTTCATCTGCGGGCGATATGATTGGAAGGAATTATTGTAATTATAAAATATTAAAAGTCACATTTTTGAGGAACGACGCGTGGAATGTGAGATGTGATGCAGCTCAGGTTGGAGTTGGATATGCTGTTCTACTACAGTATAAAAATAATATTTTTTGAATATTCAAAACCGCTATCAGTAGAAATTGTGAAAAATGGATGGCGACCTGCGGAATGTCAGATGACGATGCTGAGCGGCTAAACACATACCTCCCCTGATGTATGGATTTTCCGGATGGATTGTCTCCTTAAGCCCGTTAACCTCATCCCTTATCTTAAGTCCAAGTTCTATCAGTCTTCCAATGTTCTTCATCTCCACTCTGATGCCCAGCTCTCGGGAATCGACCATTGCAAAGAAGTTACCTCCAAACGCTATGTCAACCGACACCACCCCCACGCCCGCAAGCTCAATACCCACATTCTTAACGAAGAACGATGGAGGTTCTACAACCGATATCTTCTCTATCACAGAATCCTTAACATGTAGCCTGACATTCACAATTCCTGCAACTGTCTCATACGATATCTCTGTCTCTGCCCCCCCATCTGGATATATCCCAGTTTCGCTAGCGCCCCCGCAACCTCAATCGTTGCATGTCCACACATATACATATACTCAAGCGTGTTCATGAAGATGAGTGAAAATTCTGCTCTTTTATCGATTTGGGGCAGAACTATAGCTCCAAACGAGTCCATACTGCCACTGGGCTCAAACAAGACGCACGTCCTTATCCAATCCATCTTATCCTTGATATACGCCAATCTCTCAATCATGCTATCGCAATTTACAGGAGGAAAGCCTCCAAGGACTATTCTGGTCGGCTCTCCTCCGGTATGCCTAATCCACCACAAAGAGGACTCTCTCGGTTCTCATAACACCACTGTACTCCTCAGATATTCCATAACAAGCCTTATCGCCCGCTCTATAGCAATACTCATCTGCTCAGGAACCATATCGTCATTATCCAATCGTTCACCAATGATGCCTGTCACACAGGCTGTGGGGATGTCAAACAGTCTCCCCATTACAAAGAGCAGTGAGCACTCCATCTCCATGTTTACCGCACCCAACCGGCTCCAATAATCCACAGCATCCCTGTATCTGATCTCACCGGGCTGGTATCCACGAAATCCATCCTTTCTGCCCTGACCGGTATAAAATGTTGCCGTAGAAACAGTAATCCCACTTACATAAGGAATCTCAAGTTTTTTCGCTGTTTGAATCAGTTCATAAGTCATCCTGATATCAGGTACGGCGGGATATTCCGGGTCAGGAATGATCTGAGGAGATGCCCCGTCCAGTCTCACTGCACCCTCTGAAATAGCGACTTTCCCTGCAGATGCTTCCTTACTCAAACCGCCACATGTGCCGACACGAATCACCCCTTTCAATACAGGCATACTCTTGAATGCCTCGTCCAGCATTATCGAAAGCCCTGGTCCACCTATTCCATGTGAGATCACTGCTACCTTCGTATTCTGCAACGTTCCAATCCAGGTTCTGTATTCTCGATTATCACCGATCATCTCAGGACTGTCCAGATGAGAGGCGATCTTATCGGTTCTGTCTGGGTCTCCACACGTAATCAACCATTGAGTATCGCTTACAAGATTCTGATTGATAGCCAGATGGTATGTATTTTGCATCTCACGCCTCGGGTTCGTTTACAAAGGCACACTTCCTTCCATGCGGGTATTTATAGAGGTTCCAGAGTGGAGGTCCGTCCCATTCCGGATAGGGATTGTGCGCCTCGAGCTCTTCAGCCACGTATTTCAAGCCCAAACGCTCCAGCCGCTCCCGCGTCGGGACCCCTGTCTCAGGGTCGTAGCCGTGCACCCTGTAATAATCGGTAAGCATCTCTGCATGCTTCTCAAGCTCCTCTTTCTCTTGCCTGGTTCCTTTCTCCATCGGCTTCTGCGGCAGCCGGTCATGCTTCCTCGTTATCCCCTGCCTGATATTGAATGCTCTTTCCAGAATGTAGATCCGGTCTGCGGCTTCCTCCAGCCTGGTTGCGTCAAACTCAATGCCGGTTGCTGCGCTCAGCAGTTTTGCCAGTCCATCCCACAGTGGGTACTTCCACACGAGCGGCACGGCACATGCCCAGCTGTTGACGGCTCCTTTGCAGCGTCCTATTGAATCCGTGAGCGTCGTGGCTCTTTCAGAGATTTTGATGCCCTCCACCGGATCTTGCGATATCCGGGGAAACATACCTGTATTTACGAGTATCCGGAAGAAATCAGGATCGTTCTCCCCGTATGCCCAGCTCCGCCCCCTGAGGTGATCTGCCCCCCTGGTCGAGGTCGCATGGGCAAGGGCAAAAAGTCCGGGAGGGTGAGGACCACGGCTGAGCCCCTTGACATGATAGCAGTAATCCATCGCTCCTCTGCCGATGATCTTTGCGAAGCTATACAGTCCCTCGGCTACCCGATTGCCGAACCCCTCTCTCAACGCGATTCGATGGATCAGTTCGATCTGGGAATCTGCGTCTTCCCAGTCCAGCGACAGCCCACCCGTGCCCTCCTTGGTGATGATACCCCGGCTGTAGAGGTCCTTTGCGAAGGCGATCGCATTACCGAGTCCTATCACGTCCATTCCATAAGCATCGGCGAGGTTTCCCATCTCCATTATGGTAATGGGGTCCTGGATGCCGCAGTTGGTGCCCAAACTGGCAATACACTCGAACTCAAGGGCAGAGCCCTCTTCTCCTGCACGCCTGCCTGCCGGGATCCTGTAGACATCCTTGCACCTGACCGGGCAGTCATAGCAACCCGTCCTACCTATCTCATATTTCTTCCACGCATCTGGCGCCAGATCCGCGGGGATTTCATCGGCAGAGAGGTTTTTCTGAAAGTACCGGTAGCCTGGGCTCCAGTGCATCATACCAATGTGGGTGCCGTACACGGCAATGACCTCATGTTGGAGGTGGTCTTTCAAAAAGAACTCTCTGTCATCCTGTGCCAGTTGATTAAACTCTTCGGGTCTGGCAAGTTCCACCTTGCCAGTGCCCTTGACTGCTATCGCCTTCAAATTCTTCGAGCCCCACACAGCTCCACTTCCAGTGGCAGCAGAAGAATATTTGTCCACAATGGTGGACGCGAATCGGACCAGGTTTTCTCCGGCAGGACCGATACATGCCACGCCGATTTGTTTTCCATGCCTTTTGTGAAGCACGTCTGCGATTTCCCAGGTCGTTTTGCCCCATAAGTCCGAGGCATCCCTCAGTTCGACGTTTCCGTCGTCTATCCAGAGGTACTTCGGGCTGCTCGCCCTTCCGGTTATCACAATCTGGTCATAGCCTGCCAGCTTCAGGAACGCAGCGAAGGAGCCACCGGCGTTTCCATCACCCAGGATGCCGCTGCAGGGTGAAAGGGTGCTGACCTCGATCCTGCTTGTCATGCACAGAGGTGTGCCTGTGAGAGGACCAGGAGCAAGGCAAAGGACGTTTTCCGGACCCAGGGGATCGATTCCAGGCTTCACCTCATCGAAGAGCGTCTTTGAGTTTAACCCTCTGCCGCCTATGAAATTTCTCGCAATCGACTCGTTCAGCGGCTGCTTTGTGACCTTTTCCCTCGTTAGGTCTACTCTCAGAATAGTTCCTCTCCAGCCATACATCTTGTCCCTCCTCTTCTTGTGTTCATGCAGCGACGAGCGTCGCAGACCCTACAAATAACAGTCAGTCGTCACCTCGTGAGGTAGTACTGAGCAGCATTTTGGATAACGTTTTCGGTGTATGCGAAGTTGTGCTGAATGACAATGCGCGAAGCCGAAGTATATGCTGTGCCATGTCCGTAGCTCCTTGATAATAACGAGCTTCAAAAACAGCAGTATCGGATCGTTGAATCCAGGTGGATTAGCGCCTTGCTGCGGTTGATCTAGCTGCCTATCCACCGCATCTGCAATCACATTCAACAGACGAAGACCGATTTGAAGTGTCCTGCTATTTACATCGTACTCAGGGTTATAGGCGGTAAGAGCTGCTACCTACAAACGAGCCGCATGATTGCGCTATGATAGCAAGACCACGACCCATTCACGAATTCAGGAGCTTTCGCATGAAATGAGCGAAACTATATACCCCCCGGCCCCAAGAGATGGAGGAACGAGGCGATCACTGATAATCTTTGAACGAATCAAATCAGCTGGACTGGCTCACAACTCATACCTCATCGGTTCGGACGGTGAGGCGGCTGTGATCGACCCGCGGAGAGACTGCGACGTTTACGTTGAGTTAGCAGAGCGAGAAGAACTCAGGATCAGGTACGTATTCGAGACCCACCGCAACGAAGACTACGTCATCGGATCAGGAGAGCTATCGAACCTAACCGGTGCCGAGATTGAGATATTCCACGGTCCGGGTCTCAACTGGGGTTATGGCAGCACGCTTCATGATGGTGAGGCGTTCCGGATCGGGAGTCTGGAGATCACCGCGCTGCACACGCCCGGGCATACGGATGAGAGCATGTCATACACGCTGGCAGACCTCTCTTCTGGCGAAGATGCTGCTATGGTTATGGTCTTCACAGGAGATGCGCTCTTTGTAGGGGATGTGGGCAGAACCGACTTTTATGGTCCGGATGAGGCGGAGAGACTGGCAGGAGCGCTCTATGACAGCATCTTTAAAAGGATCCTTCCCCTTGGTGACGGAGTCATCCTCTGCCCGGCTCACGGTGCTGGCTCGGTCTGCGGCGGAAGCATCAGCGAGAGGGATTACAGCACGATAGGAATAGAGCGAGCCAGTAACCCCATGCTCCAGCTGAACCGGCAGGAGTTTATCAGCCACAAAACAGCCGAAAACCACGAACGACCCCCATATTTCAGGGTTATGGAGCGATACAATCTTGAAGGACCGCCCCTCATGGGACGACTGCCAACCCCGCCCCCTCTGACGCCTGATGAGTTCAAGGATTCGATGGTACGAGAGGGGTCAATTGTTCTTGATGCCAGAACCCCACCCTCCTTCGGAGGCGCTCATATCAAGGGCTCTTACAGCATCTGGCTGGAGGGGATCCCTGCGTATGTGGGATGGGTCCTGCCCTATAACGAGCCAATTCTGCTGGTTCTTGAATGCAGCGACCATCTGGATGTGGCAGTCCGGTATCTTGTGCGGCTGGGTTACGAGAATATCAGGGGATACCTGAGAGGCGGGATTGAGGCATGGTATGATGCTGGCAATGCTACTGAGTACATGGGACTCTCAACAGTGCACGAACTTAAACGACGGATCGATCGCGGGGATGATCTTCTGGTGCTCGATGTGCGGGATTTGGATGAGTGGAGAGATGGGTATATAGAGAGCGCTATGCACATCCATATAGGGCAGCTTGAAAGCCGGCTTTCCGAGGTGCCGCGAGATCGACCGATCACGGTCGTCTGCAATGTCGGACACCGTGCGAGTCTTGCCGCAAGCATCCTAATGAGAGCCGGATACACGAATGTCTGCTGCGACGTTCTCGGGAGCATGAAAGCCTGGAGTGTCAGTGGTTTTCCGGTTGAGACGGAATAGGAGGCTGAAGATGAAAAATATGAAAAGCGTTGGTTGGGAGATTCGTTTCGGATTATCTTTGGTTCTATTGTCTGCGCTGCTTTATCTACTCCACTATGCCATCTTCAGAGACTCTCATCACATCTTCATCTACATGTTAGGGCATATCGCATTTGTCCCGATCGAGGTTCTGCTGGTCGCCCTGATACTACACCGGCTACTCAATATGCGGGAAAAACGTGCTATGTTAAACAAGTTGAATATGGTTATAGGGGCGTTCTTTAGCGAAGTTGGAGGAGATTTATTGGCTTATTTTTCTGAATATGATCCTAAATTGGATAAAATAAGAAAAGAACTTGTTATTACTGATAAATGGTCTGAGCAAGAATTTGCGGATCTCAGCAGACGCCTCAAGAATTATGATTACGGGATCGATATCCAAAACGTAGATCTGGGATACTTACGCAGCTTCCTCGTTGGACATCGTAATTTTCTACTGCGGTTATTAGAAAACCCAAATTTGCTGGAGCACGAATCCTTTACAGAGCTTCTCTGGGCGGTGTTTCATCTGACAGAGGAATTGGCTAAGAGAGGTGATCTGAAACAGTTACCGGATACCGACTACAAACATCTGTCCGGCGATATCAAAAGGGCATACACCTTACTGATCAACGAATGGCTGGATTACATGAGACATTTGAAGGATAACTATCCTTATCTCTTCTCTCTCGCCATGAGAACAAACCCATTTGACCAGGATGCATCACCTATTGTAAGATGAGGTGTGAGAGATTAATATGAGATGGTCGTACCAGATCGGCAGCATCCGCGGGATACCCCTACGGTTGCATCTGACATTTCTGGTGATATTAATATTCTTCATCTGGGCATTTGCGATTCAGGATTGTAGAATTTAAGGATACGGGACAATCGTCGGTTTTGATGGTATGGACTCCCCAACAGCAACTAAATATCTGTTCAGCATAACGACAGCGGTTCTTATACAGTTCAGGGGTGCGTATGGGTGAGAGGGCGTGTAGGTGAACTTGATGCCAGAGCTAAAGTCTCGGTAAATGCGGCTCTGGAACCTGGCGCAGCGGCTGCCGGATGGATATAGTATGAGTTCTTGCTTAATAAGTTGAGAATTTGTGAAATTCTATCCAAAAACCCCTGCCGATATTGAGCAGGTAATCTCCTGAATACGGCGTATATCCTCTCTCTTACGTTCCTCCACATTCTTCAGTTCTTCAAGTGTGAGTTTCCGGTCCCCCGTCTTTTTAAGCGAGCATTTTCGCCCCCATCCGCTCTCTTCAAACTCTCCTACAAGAACTTCGAGTGCCACCTTAGCATACCAGAGACCGGTGCTGTCAAGACGCGCCCATAATTCGCGATCTCGCTCCTCCAGTCTCTTAACCTCACCGACCGAACCGGTGCCAGCGTATCGAACTGTGCTGCCGATTGAGATGTCTCCATTCATGCAATCCTACATCCTTGATATTCACATATCAATCTTACTGAACAGCATTCCCGATTCACACGAGTTCCAGACACGGGCAAACCGTATGGTGGGCGCAGATTAAGAGAACTCCGCCACAGCCGACACACGGGCATCGCTCTTTGCCGGTTATATGATGATTACTCCAAGTATCGTGTGTAATTTCGGGACATTGCAGTCCCAGTCACGAACCAGTGGCACAAACCATGGATGTGGGTTCATCCGAACTATAAAATGCCGCACGAAACACAATATATACCAGGGTTGTGATATGCATACCGGGTATGCATGACGTAGGCAGTATTTCAATGACTGAGTATCCGGAAAAGTGATTTTGAGAGATCGACTTCCCGTGGGGATTCTGGCATATCCCTTCTTAACACTCCATTATTGGAATCTGTTGCTGAAAATTGCCTTTATATCTCTTGGAATCCATTTGAAGAGCTTTACTTTTGGTTTTCTCTGGTTGGTGTGGCTGGGACTTATGCCAGATCACTGTTATACCGTTGACTACTTCCAATTTTTCCCTGGTTTGGGGTGATTCTGATCGGGGTGTTTTTTGGAAATTTACTATATCCGGACTGCACACGCAAATTCAACCTATATAATCTGCCCAATTCTAATTTTATAGGGTTGTTTTGCATGTTAGGTAGACCTTCATTGCCAATCTACCCGATTCATCAACCAATACTGATTATATTGATATATTTTTTGGGTATTGTGGATATTGATCTTTTTATACATTAGCGGCGGCTCTCAGTTGTACGCTCCTTCACTATCGCCCGGTCGATTTGACTGAACAGCAGCTAAAAGGCTTCGCGATTTGGGAATATGTGCGGATGCGTCAGTTCCTTGATGCCGCTGGCAGGCTCCAGGAGAGATGATTTATGCTATGAGTGGGTGAGTCTAAGTCCTATTAGACCCAAGTGGATGCGGTATGTCAGTAGACAACCCAAGGAAAATCGAGGCTGTCAGAAAGGAATGGGATGAACTATCCCGCGGTTACGATGGATATTTCAACACATTTGAAGGGAAGTTAGACGAGTATTTGAGATGCAAATTGATAAAGGAATCTCTTCCTGAAGATAAGACTGCAAGAATCCTGGATGCCGGTGGGGGAACCGGTAGGGTGACTCTTTCTCTTGCAAGGATGGGTTACAGGGTAACGCTCTCTGATCTCTCACCCGGGCAACTGGGGGTGGCAGAGGAGAAATTGCGAGAGCAAGGGTTATTAGAAGAGGTTGAGATCAGAGAGGCAGACATCGCCAATCTCCCATTTCCTGACGAGTTCTTTGATCTCGTGCTCGCTGTTAGGGGACCCATCTCTCTTGCGACCGACTCCTCAAAAGCGGTTGTGGAGCTTTCCAGGGTAACAAAGAGGGGCGGAAGGATCTGTGTGGATGTCTCCAGCCGTTACTGGGCTGCGATGAATAAGTATGATAAAGACCCAGAGACTGCGCTCAAGTTGATCAGATCCGAGCTGAATCATGCCTGCGGGGCTCATGGTTTCGGGAGTCTGTTTAGCCCGGAAGAGCTTGAGGAGATATTTGAGAGGAATGGTATAAGGGTCACTGGCATCTACGGAGATCTTGCATACTATCTTCCTGAAGGGATGCGAAAGGCAACAAAATGGGGAGAAAGATCATATCATCAGGTTAGCGAAATAATTGATCGTTTGAGCAGGGAAAAATCGGTTACAGGGATGGGAAATGACCTGATACTGGTGGGGGAGAAGTGTTGATGGTATTTGATGTCTGTTCAAACCATGAGAAATCGAGGATGTGGGTATGTAGGCTGGCACGCCATCGGGTGTAGATAGTCCCGTTCACGGAAGTTGGCTCTTCGCTATTTCATGT
>DAWR01000096.1:0-585 GCA_002506015.1 Candidatus Methanogasteraceae archaeon UBA261
TGCGCAATATCGTGCCGCTCGGCTTTTGGCACGCCCTTAATCTCCAGTCCGAAAGCGATGTTATCGATTATCGTTCTCCACGGAAAGAGCGAATATTCCTGAAACACCATGCCCCGTTCCGGATCTGGCGACTGTATAGCTACACCATCGAGCAGCACCTCGCCAGACGTCGGCTGGTCCAGCCCCGCAATGACCCGCAACAGTGTTGTCTTGCCGCAGCCAGACGGCCCGATGAAGCAGACAAATTCCTTATCAGAGACCTCAAGACTGATATCCCGGAGAGCTTCAACCATTCCTGTGTCTGATTCGAAGACCCTGGAGACGTTGGACACCGTGAGCATGAGTATATATCGCGCTCACAATGACCGATAACCTTTTCGTTCTGATCTATCACTTACAGCCACATCAATCTCCACGATTGTAGTCAGTTCGCATGCATTTGTGGCATACCCAGGTCTTTGCTCTGAATGGCGCTGTCTATAAATCAAGTGATTTGCCACCGCGGAGAACGCTGAGAAGGATACATCTCTGCAAACCTCTGCGCCTCCGCGGTTATTTTTCTTGCCAGGAAGCGCAGAATCGCAA
>DAWR01000096.1:631-5341 GCA_002506015.1 Candidatus Methanogasteraceae archaeon UBA261
TGCATGATATAGATATCAGGTCTCGGCATCATCCCGTGCGTGCGGGCAAACTCAGGGTAGCAGCGATCGCAGAGCACGCGCCAGTTGATCGCGGCAACAACAGAACTTCCAGGAACGAATCTTGCAAATATGAAACTCGGAGGAATCCCGAGACGCAGTGCGACCTCTTTGAAATGGGCAAGCATCTGCTCCTCGAATATCTCGATATCATCCAGTTCAACTGGGTATGCATGATGTTAGAACATAGTACCGCACAAGTTTACAATTCCATCAACCCCAAAAAACTTATATAAAAGCTCATTGAGATTAGTATACGTGGACGCAAGTTCAGCCATGCTTGCTTTGGTGAGATCAACTGTGGAGTGAAGAAAAGAGGCTAAAAACATGACAACAAAAAACTTTTCCATGCGTGAAGCAGTAGACTTTGGATGGGATACGATGAAAAACAACATCGGTTTTTTCATCGGTTTTTTGATAGTGGCGGTATTGGTAAATGTTATCCCAGACATCATTGCAATGATGCTTGAAGAAGATTCCCCCTTCCTGTCGATTATTATACAGATCGTTTCTTCTGTTTTGTCGATGATAATAGGGATGGGGTTAATCAAGATTTCTTTGAGGTTTTGCGATGGTGAGACTGGAGAGTTTTCCGATCTTTTCTCCTGTTATCCTTTGTTTATTAATTACCTGATCGGTTCAATTCTCTGTGGGTTGATTGTTGTGGCGGGGCTTATTTTGCTGATCATCCCAGGAATTATCTGGGCAATCCAATTCTATTTTTATGATTATTTGATCATTGATAGGGGACTTGGTCCGGTAGACGCACTCAAAAAGAGTTCTGAAATCACAAAAGGTGTGAAATGGGATTTATTCGTCTTTGTTATACTGCTTGGGATCATTAATCTGCTGGGATTTATCTGTTTGGTGGTTGGTTTATTTGCTACCATTCCCACGACGATGATTGCTATGGCTTTTGTGTATCGTAAACTGTTGGCTCAAACAGAACTCACTGAAGGGTATGGAGCGTATCAGGAAAACTACATAAACGGCGATCAGCGATTCTCTAATTCGGTGTGAAGTGTAACGTAACTACATCCTACCGGATCGCATCTTCTTCGTCCCTCTTCCGCCACCTTTCCGCCGCTCGAGATGCATGATATAGATATCAGGTCTCGGCATCTTCCCATGTGTGCGGGCAAACTCAGGGTAGCAGCGATCGCAGAGCACGCGCCAGTTGATCGCGGCAACAACAGAACTTCCAGGAACGAGCCTTGCAAATATGAAACTCGGCGGAATCCCGAGACGTAGTGCGACCTCTTTGAAATGAGCAAGCATCTGCTCCTCGAATATCTCGATATCATCCAGTTCGAGCCCGCGGAGGTTTGCAGTGATTCCGTTGCATCCGCAGGGCAGCGCGAAAGCGTCCAGTTCTGTCACCATAACAGGTCTTCCCAGAAGCGTCCTCATGTTGTTTTCGATATCACTTCTTGTCTCTAGTAGTTTCTCTGTAATCATGCGTGCACCACCGTCTTGCCGGTTATCCTATTAGTCACGCCGGCACCTGCAATCTCGCTCCACTCGACAAGCGTCTCGCTCTCTGTGCCGCCTCCTGTGTACACCTTGACCGCAGTCTCGGTAAGATCCCTGCAGAAGCCGCAGTCAACGCAGACTGTCCCACAGGTCTTCCACTGGTCAATTGCGCCGTCAAGATCTCTGTTTGAGATGTAATAGAGGTCTTTTAAGTCTTTCGGGCAGTCGAGCAGGTCCATCAGGTTGCCATCGTACGATTCGTTGGTGTACGCTTCGACGCAGTTCAGGATCCAGTTGGTGTAGTGTGTCCTGCCGCCGATCTTGAAGACGTCAGTGATTCCAGCGTACTCATGGATGTCCTCGGGTCTGATCCATGGCGATGTGATGATCAGCCTCGGATTCTTGATCCTCGCGAGTATACATCTCTCATAATAATAGTCATCAAGGACATTAGGGCGCGGGTGCGGACCGAATGCGTGTGAGAAGAAGTTGAAGTGAGCATACCGAAATGGACACTGGTATAGGCAGCCCTCGTTCACGAGCAGTTTTATTTCGCAGTCTACGGAATCGCGGATCGCATTCAGGACATCGAAATGCCTGTGCACGTCGGGATCGACCACAATCGACGATGCGCCAAGGTCCTCGTAGAAGATAGCTTTCTCCGGAGAATTCACAAACGAGAGCACCGATACGACCGGTTTCATCTCAAAGTCCTTTGCGATCACCTCAACTAAGTACGGGTCTGCCACAACCGTGGTATCGACCCCACAGCTATCGAGTTCCCCGAGATAGCGGTAGATGAGGTTGAAGCCCTCCGGTGTCAGGTGCCGCCCGCCCATACACGAACTGTTGAGCACGATCTCCATATTGACACCGTTTCTGTGCGCATACTCGGTCTGTTCCCTGATATCCGCAATCTCGGGGGCGGCGAGATTGCTTCTGCCAGTGCCAACAAAGTCGGGCGAGCCTGCCATGAATACTGAATAGATGTCTTTTCCGGCGTCCGATATGAGTTTCTTCAGTCCATCGAAATGTCCGGGATGCGGTACGTAGAGTCTCTTCTTCATTGTCCTGCGCCCTTCTTGGTCTTCGCTGTATTAAGAATTTCGTAGAGCGTTTTTGAGGTTGCCGAAAAAAGACCCACCTGCGGCACATCAAACCCGTTTCTCCAGGTACACGATCGTCAGATCACTGGTGATTCGTTTCATTCCGAACGCCGGTAGTCCAGCTTCCGATAAAGATGGATGTTGCGCTCGCCTCCCCAACTTGTGAAGAACTCAAAACTCATGGTGTAGCAGTCGACCCCATATCGCCCCCATCTGCACCACCCGCATCTCCCGCATCCTCATCCTCCGGCACATAGATCACCCTTCCGTCAGGGAGTTTGTATGCCGTTCCGAGGACATCGCCCTGACCGCCTGCGATCCTGTCAGTCATGTTCATCACCTCTATTGTCTTCCCTTCCTTTACGATGATCGTCATATCCGGCTGCCCCGGATTCGTGACCACGGTTAAGTCCGCGTCCGGGTCGAGCAGTTGCGGCAGGTGGTAAGACATCACAAGCATCACGATCAGCGCGACCGAGAAGACCATAGCAACATCGAAGAGATTCGCAACGCTGGTCAATGGACTTTGATCGGGCTCATTCAGGAGCCCTTTTCGCCGGGTGCGCCCGCTTTTACTTCTCGCCATACACATCCTCGCAGAGATCGAGAATACATTCGATGTCGTTTAAGTCCTGCTGGTACCATCTTCTGCGGATCATGGTGAGAACAAATCCAATGGAGCCGGCAAAAAGCCCTAGCACGGTGGTTGCAAACGCGAGAACCAGATTGGTTGCTAGCTGCTCCACATCTCCCTCTGCAAGACCCATCAGCGCAGGACCCAGGGGGATCAGCGTCCCCATCAGCCCAAGCATCGGACCGACTGTTGCAAGGATTCTGGTATTCTCAAGTTTTTTCGCCATCTTGATCTCGTAATCGCCAAAGAGCCTGTTGAAGACGAAGACGCCCCGCTCCACCTGATCTGCAAGATCACGCATAAACATCGATACGAAGAATGTCTGTTTGCAGTCTCTAAGAGCGGCGGCGCCTGTTGTGCCAATCGCGCCAATCCGTCCGCATAACCCGTCCAGCTCCGAAACATCCCTGTGCCGCCGTGAGTACTCGGAGATGAACTCACCAATCAGCGCAAGCGAAAAGACCACGAATGCCATGAGGAGGAGGATTACAGGGTACTTGAGCGCATACGAGACCCAGTACAGTGTCTCAAATATAACAAGCGATGCGTCCATTTCTCAGTACTCCTGCGATCTGTCGATAACAAACCCCAGCACCACCACAAGTGCCAGCACGACAAGCGGTATCACAGTCCCTGCGAGATCAAAGTGTGTTGGTGTTATCTGCAGTTCTTTTGTGCTCATGTATGCGGGCATGAGAATCGCTCCGAGGAGGTAGAAGAGACCGATGAATATCATCACGTCGCCGAGTGCACCCGGACTTTTGTTAAGTCTCTTGAAGATTAGTGCAGATCCAATTGTGAACGCTGCGAACGTCACTCCAATTATAATGCCGATCTTGACGCCACCAATACCAAGGTTTGCCGCAAGTATGCTGCATGCGATGAAGATTGCGGCGAGACAGACCGGGCATGGCAGCGACAGTACTGCAAAGGTGCGTTTCGAGACATCGCATCCCGAGTTCCACCTCTTTGTGGTGTATAAGCCGGCAGCGACCAGGGCAAGTGCAAGCAGCGTGTGGAATGCCAGACCAAGGTTCATCAGCCCCTGCATGAAATCAATTGAGAAGAGCGTGATCAAGTAGCCGATTATAATCGAGATTGCGAAGTAGCTCGCTGCGATATACATAATATCCCGCCTACGGATACTTGAGAGCCCGCATCCGGCTCCGGCTTTGATTCCGAATATGGCTATACTCGTAAGAACGCCAAGTGCTGCAATGTTTACCATGCTCATCTTCTGTACCCTCTGTTTAGTTGACTTTAGAACAAGTTTGGTTTATAAGGGTTGCGGTTGGGGGTCGGGATTTTCCCTGATTCTGATAGATTATCTGGTTTTCAAAAGATGCCGAAAGGATGTGGTTTCCCGATCTTTACAACCCGCGTCTTTGCACCCCCGTTCTCGTTCTCGTTCGCCAGTTTAACGAGAGCGGCGCAAAGGCA
>DAWR01000028.1 GCA_002506015.1 Candidatus Methanogasteraceae archaeon UBA261
TCTTGAGGACGACTTTGATATAGTTCTTGCAAACGCACAGCACATCAAAAACGTCCCTGGAAGGAAGACTGATGTCAAAGACTGCCAGTGGATCCCCCATCTATTCAGAAACGGGCTGATTTCAGGGAGTTTTATCCCACCACGAGAGATCAGGGAACTGCGAGACCTTACCAGAACCCGAAAGAAGCTTGTTGGAGCGATGGCGTCGGAGAAGAACCGTGTTCAGAAGGTTTTGGGGGATGCGAACATCAAGATCTCGTCCGTTGTCTCAAAGGTCTTCGGAGTGTCCTCCCTCGCCATGATCTGCGCGCTCCTGGAGAACGATGAGCTCTGGGCTGATGAAAAGATGTGCATACCCTGCACCGAATCGGTCCCATTTTTGTCTCGCTTTAGCACTGGAGCGAAAGCATCCCCTCACTTAGATTGAACCGATTGCTACTGGTTTTTCTTGAACCATGAAAGAATTGGACTGATAGGTGGGGTTCATAATCTGACCAATGAAACCACTACACTGAATTGATCCCGTTTTTGTTTCGTTTAGTATTGGATGCAAAGATCTTACAAAAGGTGATCAGCTATCAATATTTATGAAACACGTCGTATTCAGCACGCCGCTTACCGATTGTCTATTGAGGAAGGGCTGACAAAAAGGAACAAAAATGGCAAGGTTTTGGGATAGAGAACTCACCCGAATATATAGAGTTTTCATCACCTCAGATGAGCTCTCTGCAGATGAAATCGCAGAAATGGCGAGAGGCAAGCTCAAAAAGAAGGTGAACCAGTTAGTGGAAGCCCTGAACGGGAATGTAACCGATCACCACCGTTTTCTCTTGAAACAGCATCTGGGACCCATCGATTTCCTTGTTGAAGAGATAAAGGAGTTTGATAAAGAGATTCAGTGGAGATTGGTGCCTTATGAGAAGGAATTTAAGGACATCCAATCTGTTACTGGAATTAAAGGAGTCTCGGCGGGGCACTGTCTGGAAATCAAGTGATTTATCACCGCGGAGGAACGCAGAGTTTTGAGACCGCTTTCAACCCTCTGCGTGGCTTTGCGGTAGAATCTAAGGGCATGGCGATCTCACCGGAAGTATGTGTTATTACCGATCCAATCGTACCAGTGTTTGCAGGATTGGCATGATGTTTTCCACCTGACCGGAAAAATTTAAAAAGTCTCACCTGCACGAAGCTACAACCTGATTACCCCTGACGGATCATCGAGACTGATCAGCAGCATGAGATAGTCCATGAGATGCCTCGTTATCAGGAAATTGTGCCTGACATGTTCCCTGCCGTTCTCCCCGATCGTTCTGGCAAGCTCCGGATTCTTGAGGAGGTTCGCAATCTTGTATGCTGCGCCCGCTGACGAATGCACGAGGTAGCCTGTGACGCCGTTGATGATCTGTAGCGGAATTCCGCCGGTTGCACCGCCGATCACGGGTTTTCCTTTCCAGAGACCTTCAGCGACAACGAGCCCGAAGCCCTCCTTGAGCGACTTCTGCATAATAACGGTCGATGCGCGTTGGAACGCGTTGATCTCGATGTCCTCGAACGGTGGCGATCCGAGCAGCACATGAATGTCCTCGTCGCCCTCTGCCTTTTCCATGACCTCGCGATACACGCCCATTCCTTCAGGGTCATCCGCTGCGACCCCACCGGCAAGGATCAATTGACAGTCCATCCGCTTCTTCACCCGTTTGTAGGCGTCTATAACTCCTGGAAGGTCTTTCAATCGATCGAATCTGGATACCTGCGTTATGATCGGCTTATCCTGGGTTATCCCGTATTTGTCAAGGACAGAATCTATCTCGCCCTGCGAGAGTTCGATGTTCTTGTCGCTCAACGGGTCGATTGATGGGGGCACAAGAAATTGCCTGATCCCGAGATCAGGTCTGGTAAAGAGCGGCGTCGAAAAGACCGATGCATCGTATTTCGAGACCGGATCGCGCAGAAAGTTCCAGACAAGCGGATCAGGGTTTGAAACATCGATGTGACACCTCCAGACCCATTTACCCCTCTTTTTTACGTCGATCAGTGCGGCTGGCTGCGGATCGTGTATGATCATATAGTCGCTATCAAGTTCCATCTCTTCTGCGTTGATCCTATTCCAGCGCAGAAACGTCTCAAACATCTCTTTTCTTGTGGTCAGTTCGTTGATCTGATTTTCGATGTCATCCATAACACTGACATCGGTGTGCTCCGCGCAGACTGCAATAGAGTCCTCTGCCCTGCCATGAAGCGCGTTGTGAAAACCTTTCGTGACCGAAAAGAAGTCATCGTCCCCTCTTATCACGTTCCATTCGGTTTCGATGCCCAACCCCACGAACAACGGGATCATGCTGCTCAGAATTTCCGCAACGCCCCCGCCAGAGTACGTGGCGTTGATGTGTTGCACCGTGCCCGGGATGTGTTCGGCGAGCGTTTCAAGGTCCTCTAAGAGTGATCTCCCAACGATGTCCTCATAATCCCAGATTGATCTCTTCTCGTTCATAGGTGCTCCCAGAAGTATCCTTCAATAATCTTCACGATCTCAATTTTCATGGCATTCAGGTTTGCAAATCCATAAGGATACAGATTGTCCAGTTTTCCCATCAGTTCATGACTGTCCTTCTCAAGTACCCAGTCAGACAATGCCCTGTAATGCCCTCCGTCAAGCAGCCTGCTTGCGATAAAATAATAGAATATCGAATCCAGATCATCAGATCCCTTGATTATTTCCAGCACATCAGTCAAGTCTCTTGCCACAGTTTTTGTTGGAAAGACGACACTTATGCATCTGACAAAGTGAAATTCCTGCCCGATTCCCGCCCTGCCACTCACATCATGTGTTGCCAGGTACTCCTCAATTATCTTGATGATCTTCTTTCGAAGCGATTCCGGATCGTTGAGTTCACGCAGGTCAAGGTCGGCAAGCCGTTCGGCAAGCGCAGGTTCGTGCAGCACATCAGCGATCCAGTACGAAAAATCGTTCGGGTACTCAGGCGGGAGAAAATGGTAGTCCAGGAGTGCATGGTAGATGTGGTTGAAGACTACACTCTCATCGACATCCTTTATGACCCCAACAAGTTCCAGAAGGTCTCTCGCCTTCAGTCCTGTAAGCTCGAAATGATATCGCGCCTTGTAGAATGTGAAGTCTGCCATATATGCCCCTCTCTTAATGTTTGAATCCGGTTATGATATCACTAAAAATATCACATACTAATCTCACACCTTCTTCTATATAACATTGTCTTGCAGTCTCATAACCTCTTTTGCCCATCTCTCTGGCATCGTCCGGACTGGCTAACAGAGTGTTGATCTTCTCTGCCAGTTCATCGGCATTTCCCGACTCAAATGTATACCCGTTAAGTCCATCTATCGTCAGTTCCGAGACGCCGGCACCATCGCTCACGATCACTGGTTTCTCGTACATCCACGCCTCCACAACGACGAGACCGAAGCCCTCTGTGCGGGACGGGAAGAGCATCGCATCACACCGGCGGTACGCTGCTTTCAGCAAATTATCTGCCATGTATCCTGTGAATATGACTCTACCGGAAACACCCATCTCTCCTGCAAGTTTCTTCAGGTACCTGTTCCACGCGCTCCCCTTCGGATGAGCCAGACCGCCCCTCTCGCTGCTCGTGAAACTGCCGTTTCCTATGAGTACCAGTTTTGCGTGAGGCACCTTCGCAAGCGCCCTGATTGCGATATCCTGCCCTTTGATCTCGTCCATCCGTGCTACCATCAGAAGCATGATGTCATCGTCGGTTACACCGGACCGGCTGCAGAACTCACGCGACTCCGACTCGGTCGGCTCGGTCCAGCTGTGCTGATTGATGTAGGGGTACGTCTGGTATGCCCTGCCCTGATAGCCCGCACGTATCAGCCCCTCAAGGTCACGCTTGCAACTGACAATGACCCCGTCAAATGACTCGATGCACCGCACAATGAACCGCCTGATATGACTCGATGTATTCTCCAGATCGAACGGGATGTGCCATCTGAAGACCGTTGGCGCTGCGAGACCGATCATGTTTCCGACGAGAAGCTGCTGGAAGTCGTGGATGTAGAATATATCAACCGGGAGCAG
This sequence comes from Candidatus Methanogasteraceae archaeon UBA261, assembly GCA_002506015.1. Taxonomy (GTDB): domain Archaea; phylum Halobacteriota; class Methanosarcinia; order Methanosarcinales; family Methanogasteraceae; genus Methanogaster_C. Next base: position 4,073 of record DAWR01000028.1, read on the forward strand.
TTCAAACATCTTGTCAGCACAGAGCCAGTTGTATCGTGCATAAGCCGAGAACTCGCCTGCGCCGATCGGTTTACGGTCGATGTTGTGAATCTCCGCCCATATCCGTTCCTTGAGTCGAGCATACGGCGCGATGTACTTGTGCTCAAGCATGATGTTGTGAACAAGAATGTTATCAACGAGCACGCGCTCGGGACCCATCATGTTCAGTGATATCCAGTGCGCAGTATCCACATGACCGCCCTCGATTAACAGCCTCTGCAACGGGTAAACCATCTTCGGGACACCCCCCGGCGCAAAATCATAATCCTCCCCGACTTCAAGGCATTTGAATGGTACAGGGTCTGGGAGTGTACCATATTTGTCAAGTAACTCGCTGTAATCGAGTTTGAATCTGATCAGAGGTGTCTGCGTAACTATACAGGTTGTTATTTTATCCATGTCAATACAGATTCCTTTGCGTTATCCCCTGCTGGCAACTACTATGTTCGTTCATGTCTGCGTTGGTATGGCATAAATGTATGCAATCAACCGCAACTTAATTGAGCATGCATGCGCAAAAGATCCACTGGTGAACCGATTGACAAAGATCGTTGTGACAGGTGGTGCGGGGTTTATAGGCTCCAATCTTTCTGAAGAGCTGTCAAAAGAGCATGAAGTGGTCATAATTGATGATCTCTCCACGGGGCGGGAGAGTAACATCGAAAATCCGGATGTGGAACTTGTGCGGGGAAGTATCACCGACCTGAATCTTCTAAAGAAGCATTTCAGGGATGCTGAGTACGTTTTCCATCTGGCGGCGCTTCCGAGCGTTCAGCAGAGCGTGGAGGATCCGATAAGGGCGGACGAGGTAAATACAGGCGGAACATTGAATGTGCTCGTTGCTGCGAGGGACATGGGTGTCTCAAAGGTGATCTGTTCCTCCTCGTGCGCTGTTTACGGCGATTCGCCCAGACTTCCGAAGAGAGAGGACATGAAGCCGGATCCGAAGTCGCCTTACGCTGTTGCGAAACTTGCTGGCGAGTATTACTGCAAGGTCTTCAGCGATATCTATGGTCTGGAGACGGTCTCTCTCAGGTATTTCAATGTTTATGGCCCCAGACAGGACCCATCATCCGGTTACGCGGCTGTGATCCCTAACTTTGTGAACCGGGTTCTGGCTGGCGAGCCACCGGTCATACACGGCGACGGCGAGCAGACCCGGGACTTCGTCTTTGTGCGCGATGTGGTGCGTGCAAACGTGATTGCAATGGAGACTGATGCGTCAGGCATCTTCAATGTGGGAACCGGGACGCAGATCAGTGTCAACGATCTTGCAGAGACGATTATTGCGGCCATCGGGAACCGGGTGGATTGTATCCATACGGACTCAAGGGCCGGGGATGTGCGGGATTCATTCGGGGATATCTCGCTTGCCGCAGAGAAGGGGTATGCGCCGGAATACGGCATGAAAGAGGGGATGATGGAGACGATTAAGTGGTTCAGGAATGGGGGGTGAGCGGTTTCGGATGGCCAGTTATCATGCTTTTGGCTTGAAACTTCCGTCGTTCAGTATCTCAACAGTATCCACTCTCTACCTGATCACGAATAGTCCATTACGGTACGCGAATTTGTCCGCCCCCCCC
>DAWR01000215.1:0-542 GCA_002506015.1 Candidatus Methanogasteraceae archaeon UBA261
AGAATAGGAAATTTAGAGAGTACTGGTTCAGTAGCTAACGTTTTTAAAATACCACCAATAGTTTAACGGTGGTAGCCAAATGCAAACATACACTAATCTTCAAGAAACCATATTGCAACTATTCGTAGAGATAGATCTGCACCCATCAAAGCCGTTGAGAACGATGCGTGCATCGTTGATCGTCTGCCTGCTGGGGAACAACAAGGCACACATTTCGAGACTGGGCGAATGCTTAGAGATCAACAGTGCGGCGAACGCTATGGCTGCATGCAGCGTATTCGCAGGTTTTTGTCAAACGTGGGATATCGCCGACAATAACAGTTATGCCGCTGATACGTCTCATGCGTCCGCTTCTGTCAAATCTTCCTGAAATTGTACTGGCAATGAATCGCACAGACTATGAAAAGCGCAGGAAATACGTAAACATCCTGACAGTGACGATATGCTACAAAGGACGCGCTATACGGGGTGGGCGATGAGATGCCGGAGGTAAAAAATTGCCGCGCTGCTTACGGAAATGGCTAAAGGATCACGTCAAGTTT
>DAWR01000215.1:654-4693 GCA_002506015.1 Candidatus Methanogasteraceae archaeon UBA261
GGGTAACCGATCCAAATAGGATCGAGACGATTTTGATTCCGATCGCTTTCGCTTACATCCTGTGCGTGCTTGAAGGTGAAAACCAAGAGTAAATAGGGCGCTGTCCGTAGCCCCCCGAAAGGTAAAACGCGCATGACAGGACTCTTCCTGAATGGCATCAGGAGCATCTTCAATCATATAAGACGTGCCACTCTCAAAACGTTTATAGTTTTCATCCGGAAGCTGCTACAACCGTTCTTCGATGCGTGGAAGATCCCGGCATTCGTATAATCTCTGGCACTGCGGGTAATTTGAGAAAAGGAGGAAGTTTCGCAGGTTGGATGGGCGTGGTCCCTCTTAGTTGATACGATATTACGGATATTTTGAGGTAGAATCTCTGATATTTGTTTGAGACTTCGCGAAATGTTTAGTATATTGTTGCGGTGTGGTGACTGTAATCCGGTGGGTTGATTTTTATATTGGATACTGAATTATTGTTTTGGGGTGTGTTGTGTGGATGTGTTAGCTACTGAAGGCGGGGTGCTCTATTCCATCACTAAAAAAATTCGATTGTTCCCGAACAGCAAACAACACCTCAAAAAAAGAAAGACAAATATGAGCGCACCCATAGCGCCCATATCCTTAACGCACAGCTTCTCTCAGTACTGCGTCAGATTGTACTTCGTCTTCATCCGCACGTACGAATCCCAGTCCGTAATCCCGAGCAGTTCGGTCATCTCTGCCATCAGGGGCGCCCATGTGTCGTCCCATTCCTCTGCCATGTTCCGGAGTCGCCCGAGACCCTCGTCCCAGACCATCGTCTCACGGTTGTCCTGCAGGCAGACAAAGAGTTTCGCAGCGCCTGCTTCGGTCTTGTCGTGCATGAAATGCTCGATGCAGTGCTTTGTATCCCAGCCTCGTGTTACCATCTTTGAGTCACCTCACCTATCGTTACTCTTGTGCATATCGAAGCTCGGGTACCTGACATCGTACCGGTTGATCATGTACTCAACCCGGAAGATGATCGCTTCTACAGCGCCCTCCGGTGTTCCGCTGTCGATTCTGCCTCGCTTGAAGACCTCGGGATACCTCCGTTCGAGTTCCCAGATACGGTCCTTGAACTGTGGTATGCTGGTCTCACCACGCATCGTTGAGAGGAAGAGATCGTTTGTTGCAAGTGTGCAATCCGCCATATCCGTATCTTCCTCCTCCTTTGCGATCGCCTTTAGGCGGGATGCCCACTTGGAGCTCCGCTCTATTGTGTGGTAGATAAGATCCATGTCGCCGTAGACCGTCTCGAACTGGATTCTCGTGTGGCATGCATCGATCATCTTTCTGTATAGTCCTTCTGTTAGCATCTATCACACCTCCAGTGCTGGCAGTATCGCTTTTGCTGCTGTTTCCGCCCAGATATACACCGAATCGCCAGGTGTTGCAAATGGCATTGCGAAGAGTGCGATCAGTACGATCACTGCTAGCGCCAGTGCAAACAGGTACGTTGGTGACTCGATGAATGCTTCACCTCCGGGTTCGCCCCAGTACATCCGCATAACGACTTTTGCGTAGTAGTACACCGAGAGCGCAGAGTTCAGAACACAGATTATCGCAAGTCCCAGAAGCCCTGCCTCAACCGATGCGAGGAAGAGCACGAACTTGCTAGTGAACCCGAAGAGTGGTGGGATTCCTGCGAGTGAACAGAGCAGTAGTGCAAAGAGGAATGCGGTTATCGGAGCACGTTTTCCAAGTCCGTTGTAGTTGTCGATATGATTCGGATCGTCAACTTTACCGTCTTTTGACAGGATCATGTATCCAACTGCGGCTACTGCAATGAATGCTCCGGCTTTGCCGAGTGCATGTGAGAATGCGTGCATCAGCCCGCCTGTTACCGCGTGAGTCACAGCCATCGCAGATGCGTCTGGATAGTACGCAACGATCACAAAGACGATCGCGATGTATCCTGCGTGTGCGATTGATGAGTATGCAAGCATGCGCTTGACGCTCGTCTGCACGACCGCAAGAATGTTACCGACCGTCATCGTCACCACTGCGAGGATTGTGAACGCGATGTACCAGTCAGCCTTCATCGCAATGAGACCGACGATGAATATCCGGAATGCTGCAGCGAATCCCATCTTCTTTGATCCTGCTGCGAGTAGTGCCGAAACAATCGACGGTGCTCCCTCGTAGGTGTCTGGCGCCCACATGTGGAACGGCACAAATGCCATCTTGAATCCGAATCCGGCGATGAGCATAACCATCGCAAGCAGTATCGCGGGCGTTGTAGCCAGAGCAGGGTCTGCTGCAAACGCGGCTGCTATGAGATCGATGTTCGTTGTGCCGGTGAGTCCGTAGATGTAGGACATACCAAAGACCATCATCGATGAGGACAAGCCACCGATCAAGAAGTACTTCAGAGCCGCCTCAATTGACTTCGGGTCTCGCTTGTCAAAGCCAGCCATCGCGTACGTCGAGATGCTGGCGAGTTCGAATCCGATGAAGAGTGCCACCAGGTCCTTTGACATGGCAACAACCATCATTCCAACGATTGCAAGCAGCATCAGTGAGTAGAACTCGTCCTGACGCTGGTGTTCACCATACGCTTTCAGAGCCGCGATACATACGAGAATCCCAACGACCAGGAACATTGCGCTGAAGATCTGCGAGAACGGATCAACCACGATTGCGCCGTAGAACGGTGCGTCCTCAAATGGGGCGGTCAGGTTCCAGTCTTTTAAGACAAGCACGAGTGATGCAAGCAGTCCCACAAGGGTTATGTATCCGAGAATCTTCTTCTGCGTGATAAAGAGTCCTGTGAGCAGTACTATCACCGCTGTTGCGAGCAGGAGTCCTTCAGGGAGCAGTGCTGTGTAGCCTACCATGGGAATGCACCCCCTGGTGGTACGGGAATTCCACCTATCGGCAGAACATTACCACTCGTTATGAAGTAGTCCGCGGTGTTGTGCATCATGTCTATGATCGGCGCCGGATATATGCCGAGTATCACAAAGATGATCACCCAGATTGCAAGCGGTAAGAACTCAAACCACTTGATCTCCTTGATGTCTCCGAGGTACTCGTTGTACGGACCAAACATCGTTCGCTGCACAGCCCATAGATGATATCCTGCTGTAAACGGAATGGATATCGCCGCAAGCACCACGAAGATCGGCATTGTGTCGTAGCTTCCCGAAAGTATCCCGAACTCTGCCACAAATCCGCTGCAGAGCGGGAGACCCAGTGATGCAAAGAACGCTGCAACCATGAGGATTGCCAGCTTCGGCATCTTCTTGGTGAGTCCGCCAAGATCATCGATGATCCGTGTGTGGGTGTGGTGTTCAATCACACCGCAGCAGCCGAAGAGCACGCACGTGATGATCCCGTGTGAGAACATCTGGAACATTGCGCCGGTGTGTGCCACGATTCTGGCTGGATCCATTCCAGCAAGAGCGCTTGCAGCAACACCGAGCGAGATGAATCCCATGTGCCCGATACTTGAGAACGCAACAAGCTTCTTCAAGTCCTTCTGTGCGAGCGCAGCAAACGGACTGTAGATAATGCTCATGAGTCCGAATAACGCGATCAGGTATATGAACCACGTGGACGCAACGTTCATCATCGGCAACAGTACCCTGAAGAGTCCGTAGCCGCCCATCTTCAGAAGGACGCCTGCCAGAATGATACTTCCGATCGTTGGTGCCTCGACGTGTGCATCAGGAAGCCATGTGTGGAATGGCACGGACGGCATCTTCACTATAAATCCGAACATGATTGTTATGAAGATGAAGTCGAGCCAGAACTGGCTAATCGAACCGAGTGTGCCTGTTCTGTATGCTTCAAGCAGTATCGGGATATCGAATGTGTAGGTCCCGGAGGCTATTCCATTGAAGTAGTACAGCGCAAAGATCCCGAGCATCATCAGAACGCTTGCGATATGCGTGTAAATCAGAAACTTGATCGCTGAGTAGTCCTTTCTGGGTCCGCCCCATATCCCGATCAAGAAGAACATCGGAAGGAGTGTGAGTTCCCAGAATACGTAGAACATGAAGAAGTCCAGCGACAC
>DAWR01000108.1 GCA_002506015.1 Candidatus Methanogasteraceae archaeon UBA261
CACATTCTCGACATACGTCCCGGCATGCACATAGATCGTATCCCCGCCCCTACGCCGCAGGTCGCGTCCTGAATTAGCGTGCCCGCGCCCGGATACAGATCCCACTAAGTACCAGCGCCCGACACCACGCCCGCCGCAATCCACAACCGCGTCCCCACAACCCCAGGCACTCCATCAAGAACCCCTGACCACCCCGACCCACCGCTCGATCATCCCAAGCCCATCCGGCGTCAGCACAGACTCCGGATGGAATTGCACACCCTCAATCAAACGCCGCTTATGCCGGACCCCCATAACAATACCGTCGTGACTATGTGCCACAACTGCAAGATCAGGCGACACCTGATCCACGGCAAGCGAATGGTACCTACCACCAGTAAACGGATTCGGGAGACCCGCGTAGATCCCGACCCCGTCATGATAAATCTCAGACGCCTTCCCGTGAACCGGACCAACAGACGCATACCCGACCGTTCCGCCGAATGCGACATTGATCGCCTGACAGCCCAGGCAGACGCCTAGCAGCGGAACCTCGCACGCACGGATGATCTCTATACATGAGCCGATATCCCTGGAATCGTGTGGATTCCCCGGACCGGGCGAGATCACAACCCCGTCCGGGTCGATTTCCCTGACCTCGTCAAGCGTTATCGTGTTTGGGACGACGATTGTGTCCGGCTCGAATATCGAGACGTACTCGACAAGATTCCAGACAAATGAGTCCCTGTTGTTCACGAACAGTATCTTCGTCATGCTCGGGTCACCTTCATCATCGCAGCCATCTTGCGCTCGGTCTCCAGATATTCGTACGTGGGATCCGAGTCAGCAACGATTCCGGCTCCTGCCTGAATAAACATCCGGTCCCCATCCATAACAATCGTCCGGATCACGATCGCAAAGTCCGCGTCCCCGTTCCACGTGTAATAACCAACGCCGCCGCCGTAAATCCCGCGGGCGTCCTTCTCGAGTGCATCAATGATCTCCATTGCACGGATCTTCGGCGCACCGGATAGTGTTCCCGCGGGGAAGATCGCCCGCGTCGCATCAAAAGCATCTGAATCATCCCGCAGCATCCCGGTCACTGTGCTCTCGATGTGCTGGAGATGTGAGTACTTCCGAACGGTCATGAAATCCTCGACTTTGACCGATCCCGGTTTTGATACCATCCGCACGTCGTTTCTACCAAGATCAACGAGCATCACGTGCTCTGCCCGCTCCTTTTCATCACGCAACAACTTTCTGGCGAATTCTTCGTCTTCCTCGTCCGTTTCGCCACGTGGACACGTGCCAGCGATCGGGTTGGTGATTAATTTCCGATTGTGCACCGTGAATAGTGTTTCAGGGCTTGCACCCACGATTCCAACATCGTCAAACTCAAAGAGATACATATACGGGCTTGGATTGACCGCCCTGAGTTTTCTGTACAGTTCTACAGAGTCGTGGCTGTTCTTTGCTTCGTATCGTCTGGAGAGCACGACCTGAAAGATGTCGCCATCGACGATGTGCTGCTTTGCTTTTCTGATCATCCCATCGTACATGACCTGATCCGTGTTTGCGGTCATCAGCTGCTGTGACTCTTCCGGGCTCTTGCCCCCGGCGTTCCCGCCTTTACCTCCTTTTCCGCGCTCATCACCGTTCCCGGCTCCCCTGACAACCGACAGAATCCCGGACGCAGTGGATTCTGCGCTCCAATACGCTTTTGCGATTGTATCAGCCCCAAAATCCGGTAGAAGCGGAGTTATCATGATGTAGAGTTCGTCCGTCGCGTGATCAAAGACTGTGGTATGTGAAATGAGCATGAACTGTGCATCCGGCGTTGTCGCATGGTTGTGAGGCGTAATATCAAGCCAGCAGTCGTATACTGCATCGTAACCACAGTATCCAATTGCGCCGCCGGAAAAAACATGCCGATCGAAGTTTTTCGTGCTGATGTACGGCATTCTCGGAATAATCGGCTTCAGCGCATCCAGGACATCGTGTCCCGGGCGTATCGTTCCGCAATCGCTAACCTCTGACAAACTCGCCTCGACATATTCGATCAGTGGTGTTGTCGTTTCATACTCCAGCGAGATTGTGCGCCCGCTGACCTTGACAACAGCATCAGGATCCGAGCCAACGAATGAAAAGCGTGCATGGCGCTTCTCCTTTTCCACAGACTCGAGTAGATACGAGTATCTCGGGCTCTCCGATCTGAACGCGGCGTAGAGGTCGATCGGCGTACAGATCGCATCGATCTTCGCTGTCAACTGGACAACTATGGGCGGTTTCATCGATTCGAGGAGCGCTGTCAGTTCCGACAGGGTCGGGGATAATTCGATCATGTGAATTCACCGTATAACTTTGTACAGTAATGTTCATATTCGTACATTCTATTTAAGAGTTTGGTTGTTACGCTCACTACCACTACAACCACGGTATAGATTGCCTTTCCAGAATCTCCATTGACAACAACACCGAGACTGAGCCACGTAACCCTTATGACCCTCGCAGCTCGTGCAACTCGTACCAACTCATCTTTGGCATCGGTGCATTCAGAGCTTACTGCGCACCCGCTCATAGAACTGCCACTTCGTCGTAACGAAGAGCGCCGGCTCGTCGGCTTTCGTGATTGCGATGGTATCGCCGGCATGCACTGGCTGCGTGTGCTGCCCATCAATCACAATAGCAGCTCCCTCCAGGGCGTGTATCGGTTCGACCATGATCTTGCTGTCGGCGCAGACTACCCACGGTCGCGATGACAACTTGTACGGTGCAAGCGGCACAATTATCACACCGTCCACTCTCGGATCGATGATCGGACCTCCCGCGCTCATTGCATACGCAGTGGAGCCTGTCGGTGTCGCAATCACGATACCATCAGCGCGCAGGCAGTCGAGCTCGTGGTCATCCACAAGGATGCGGAATGCGAACATCCTGGCAGGGGGCGCTGTTGCGATCATCGTTGTGACGATCACCGCTTCGTTTGTGGCACGCGGGAGGGAGTTTCCGTTGATGTGAATCGCAAGCCGCATCCGCTCCTCGATTTTGAGATCGGTTAAAACCTGATCGATCATGGCGAACGCATCAACTGGTGTCGCATCCGCAAGAAAACCGACCCCTCCGAAGTTGACTCCGAGAATCGGTATCTGCGTCCGCAGTTTCTGAATGGTGCGAAGAATCGTGCCGTCACCCCCGATTACGATCAGCAGATCGGCACGCATCTCCTCTATAGGGACGCCCCCGGTTCCGAGCCCGGCGGCAGTATCGTTATCGAATATGACATCCTCAATAGCCGGAATGGATTCGAGATGTCGGCGTATACGTCCAGCCAGCTTGATCGCATCAGGTTTATCGTATCGAGCGACGACTCCGACACGCTTCACGATCTCTTCCGTGCTCATGAGACTCCTCGATATGTATGGAATGGGCGTGTTACATTAGTCTTTTGTTTTCCCTGGGCTTGGGGTGTCCTGGAGGGTCATGGAGGCTTGGGACGAGATTCACGTACGTTCAAGGCATACGCCAATGCCGTAGGTCCGCTCATTCGTGGAACCAATTTCCGGTGCGGTTGGCACAGGTTGGCTGGTGACCTGTCCGGGCGCACGCTTTCCGGGAGGCTTTCGCTCTCGAATCAGTTTATCCACATTGTTTGCAAGATCGCGCCCTTCTTCAATCCGGTTCGTGTATATGTTTAGATGAGGCGAAAAACCGCCGACTAAGGACGAGGCAGTTACCCGCCTCTCCTCGTCTCAGAACGGTACGAGAAAGTTCCCCTTCATACACGCTTGCGCATCTCATAACCCTTTCTGTATCGGGCAGCAGTTT
>DAWR01000185.1 GCA_002506015.1 Candidatus Methanogasteraceae archaeon UBA261
ACAGGAGGGGGTGCATGTTACTCTTCGCGGATGCGACGACTGTCGAAATCGTACATGCTCAATACCGCATGGTGGGAACCACAAGATTACAGAGTCTGCGAAGCAGCGGCGCAGCCATTCCCACCTGATTTTTGCGTTAATTTTGTGTAATCCCGTGGTTGTATATGCAGATATCCACAGAATATTGAGTACCTGCGTCAGATCTGCGACAGCGGCAGCATCAATTCCATGATCCGCCCGCAAGCAGCCTTCAGTTTTAGCAGCACCGCGTCCCGACTGTTCCCTGCGCAGAAGAGCGTTGTCATCGGATCGCCCGCGGAGATCCTGCACCCGGGTTGTGGGAGGTCCATGATTCTGAGCCCCTCATTCCCACTCGCTTCTTCTTTCGCAAGTCCCCTTACGATCGTCTCATCGATTGTGATGTCAGAATCAGCGAAGACGATCGCCTTTCCTGCAAACCCGGATCTATATGCTGTTTTCGCCACCCAATCCGAATCGATCTCTGGCAGCTCTCCTCTGAATGCTTTCACATGCGCATCAAACACGCTGAGCCCGGAAACAGCCTCAACTGTGTCGATTGTTCCCTGAAACCGCGCATTCACCTCAATCACCACGGGACCGTCCTCAGTTACCAGAAAATCGACGCCGTTTGAGCCGACAAGTCCCAACTTCAGGATCAGCCGGGTGGCGGTTTCGCACATTTCGCAGTTATAGTCGCTCTGAAACGGCGTTATGTTTCCGCAGTATGCGAATCTGTGCGTGGTGAGCCACGGTGTTCCGATCAGTTGCTCGTTTACAGCGATTGCGACCGCGCGGTCACGCGTGGAGATTACGGAGACGCTTGCCGGAACGCCAGCAAGATATTCCTGAATCAGCAGATACGTCCCGGATTCGGTTTCAGGATCCCCGATCTCCGACCTGCTGCATGCGAGTCTGTTCTCCACGCCTCCAACACCGTAAATCGGCTTTACCATGACCGGATACTTGATATCGTCATTGATATTGTAGATCTTCGGATGTGGGACTCCGAGAAAGCGCATCTGTTCTGCGAACGACCTCTTGTTTCCGATTGATCTCATGATGCCCGGAGGGTTATTCAGTACACGGTAGCCCCTCAGATCGGCATATTCAAATCCAGTGCCAAGGACGATTGCATCAAAATCCCAGTTCAGGTGGTCCAGACGGTCCAGCAGATCGTCATCACTCATAATCTCATCGAATCGCGCATATCGGTCTGCGCACCCCAGAAGATCGGAATCTCCGAAGTGATCCAGCGAATAGACAGTGTATCCTGCGTGTTTTGCCGCACAGACGAGGTATCTGGTGCTGTATCCGATGATCAGTATCTTCATGGTCTCATTCCGAGATTCTGTGTTTGCTTGTGAGGCGATAAACATTGGGTGCGTTCGGTGCGTTTCAACTCATGACCCATGGCATCCGCTGAATTCGACCAGAAAAGAGTTGAGTACAAACATGGCAAAGGACGTATCTTGATTGGTGGCGTTCATTGACAGCGTTCTGCGGTTGTATTTCTATATGAGGCTTACGCGATGAGAGTTAAAGTAGATATGGGGAGTGATACACTATAGTTTAGATTATGTGATGATGATGTAGAATAAACTCTCATGACTCTTCGGGACACCCATGAGTATGAAAATGTGGCTCGGATGCCTTAAGCCCCACCCCGCCCCCATATATGCACGAGACGGGTAATACGGGTCGATTACTTTATGGTGGTTCATTCTGAACCCCGCAGAATAAACTGATCCCGGCAGCCACTTAGTACCCATGAATGTTGCCCTTTCAGAAGGGCACGTGTACCAAACTTACAATATCTACGGTTGCCACGCTCGATCTCAAAGGAGGTGAACATGCAACCAATCCTGAAGAGCTGTTGTGGACTTGACGTCCATAAGTCGATGGTCATGGCGTGCGTTGCGCATGGACCGCTGGACAATCCCCCGATCTTTGAGATCAGGAAGTTTTCGACGATGACTAACGATCTTCGAAGCTTAAGTGAATGGATGAAGGAATACGGCGTTACTGCAGTAGCGATGGAGAGCACAGGTATCTACTGGAAGCCGATCTTCAATATTCTTGAGGATGATTTTGATATAGTCCTTGCAAACGCACAGCACATCAAAAACGTCCCTGGAAGGAAGACCGATGTCAAAGATTGCCAGTGGATCGCACATCTGTTCAGAAACGGGCTGATTTCAGGGAGCTTTATCCCACCACGAGAGATCAGGGAGCTGCGAGACCTTACCAGAACTCGAAGGAAGCTGGTAGGGGCGATGACATCAGAGAAGAACCGCGTCCAGAAGGTTTTGGAGGATGCAAACATCAAGATCTCGTCCGTTGTCTCAAAGGTTTTCGGAGTGTCCTCCCTTGCTATGATCTGCGCGCTTCTGGAGAAAGACGATCTCTCCGCAGATGAAATTGCAGAAATGGCTAAGGGCAAGCTTAAGAAGAAGGTGGATCAGTTAGTAGAAGCCCTGAACGGGAATGTAACCGATCACCACCGTTTCCTCTTAAAACAGCATCTGGGACACATTGATTTCCTTGTTGAAGAGATAAAGGAGTTCGATGAAGAGATTCAGCGGAGATTAGTGCCTCATGAGAAGGAATTTGAGGATATCCAGTCTGTTACTGGAATCAAAGGCATCTCGGCGGCGTCAGTCATCGCTGAGATTGGGGTTGACATGTCACGGTTTCCGGATGAGGCACATATATCTTCATGGGCTGGAGTGTGCCCCGGGAACAATGAGAGTGCAGGAAAGAAGAAGAGCGGCAAGACGCGGAGAGGCAATAATTACCTCAAAGCTACACTGACAGAGTCTGCATGGGCAGCAGCGAGAACCAAAGAGACTGCTTTTAGTGCTCAGTATCGCAATATTGCTGGCAGACGTGGCACAAAGCGGGCTCTGGTTGCAGTCGGGCATCAGATACTGATCGAGGTCTATCGCGTGCTGAAAACAGGGGATCGCTATCAGGATGCAGGCGCAGAAGCCGTTACCGAAAGGAGGTCAAAGAATAGGGAACAACGGATGGTACGAGAACTCAAGAGATGCGGATATGACGTATCAAAGGTCGTGGCATAGAATACTGCCTGAAATAGGAAATTAACACCGAAAACAATGTGTATAGTGGCTTTCGGTCGGATGGCTTAGCTATGGAACTGGAAAAAGTGTGATCATCCTGAATTGCCAATAACACCATCAGTGGGGGCTGTGGCATAGTTGGTGTGGGGACAGATGTCAGATGTTGCACGGGTATACATTTTCATACCAAAG
>DAWR01000183.1:0-4490 GCA_002506015.1 Candidatus Methanogasteraceae archaeon UBA261
TAGCGGTCCTCGGTGTTCATGCCCTGCTGAACCACTGCCCAGTCACCTTTCTCTGTCCAGATGAAGCAGTGGTGGTATAACTGGTATCCGTCCTGAACGCACGTATTATCGACCTTTGCAGACATTCTGCTTGAATACACGAGTTCGTCCACTGTATCGCAAGAGAGCGAGAACGCATCCGACTCGGAGATCGCCCTGATCTCGTCAGGCGTCTTTCGTGACGTTCTGCCCTTCCCGCCGGCAACGGCGATTCCCATCTCCTCAGGATCGATTGCCACCTTGAGCGCGCCGCAGGTTGTGGTGGTCGTGCCTGATGAGTGCCAGTCGAATCCAAGCACGCATGAGAACGCCTGGAACCAGTATGGGTCTGCGATTCTGTGCAGGAACTCATCTGTTCCGTACTCGTAGATGATGATCTTTGTGATCTCACGCGACAGCCCGACCATCCTCTGAAAGAGCCATCGCGGCGCACGCCCGCCGTGCAGCGGCAGGTTCACGGTGCCGGTCTTCATGACTTTGACCCCGGCTCCACGGTCACCCCAGATGATGGGTGATGTAATTGAAGGTAACCATCCCGAGGACCATGCAGACCGCGAGCATGGAAATGACTTTGTCAATTCCGGTCTGCATCCCATTCTCAAGCAGATACAGGACACCGCCGCAGATCAAAACCATAACCAGCGAGACCGCCACAGCCGCGATGCCGCCGCCGACCAGCGCTCCGATTCTGTCCGCACCCCGCTCCTCAAAGAAGACCGAGCCGAGCACGAATATGATCGCAAACGCCATCAGCAGTGCCGGAAGCGGGACTGGATTTCCACCTTTTGCATAGAGGCGGACCGCACCAAAAACAATCGAGATCATCCCGAGTGCGAGTATTGCCGATATCCCGAGCGCTTTTGCGAATCTATTCTCCATCCATTGCAGTTTACCCAATTTTTTCATGTGAAGTATGCACCTTCCAACAATTTGTTTATCTCTCCATCTCGGTCACGGATAGTTACCTTTTTTGGTAGGGCACGAAACGTAATCTCAAGTATAGCGTCGTCCCATTCATGCCCAACGACGTCTTCCCATTCGACAAAACACACCTCAAGATCTATTTCTTTTTCGTAGATTTCACGTTTTCGCATGGAATTGCCAAGAAACGAACCGCCCAGACCCCCATAGAACGCAGCAAAGGAAAATATGGAGAGGGGTCCGCCGGCGACTCTGGAACCATAAAAGAGTAATGCGGCTGGCACACAAATTATAATCAACGGTATCAGAAGCATCTTCCCTTCGAGAATGCCTAACCGCCCCCGGCAAGTTTTTCGCCCTTGTCCATTCGTTGTATCTGTTTTGTAGCTATGTACAAGGTCAATAGAATCGTTAGCATGCTTGAAAACACCAGCAACCCAACAGCCCAAAACATATCTGCTGGTCTGCCCACAAAACAGTGGATCGATATACCGATCAGGAGGATAGATGATGCCCAGATACCGAGCGCAACCTTGGGAAAATCTCTTTTCAAATTTATCATATCAATCGTTGGAAATATGAAATCAATGAATCAACTGCATCACTTTCACTTTCCGCTTCTCGCAGTGCCACAGGCAAGTTGTTCGATCGGCGTTCTCTCAATTGGATTCAGAGCTGTTGAAGACGTGATATCCTTCCTTTTGTTGCCAGTGTTTCTCTTTCCGGGCAGGTGTGTGGAAGCGAGACGTGTACGCGATGCCATGCGTAATGCCACGTGTTATTGAGTTTTTTTCCAGACTTCCCCCACCATAAACCACCACTTTCACCTCGCAGATACCAGCGCGCTGATCACGTCTGAATCCCGCTTCAGAGTCTTCAGTTGATCAGCAGGTCCGATCACGGTCAAGCGGGGTCGTATAGTTGGTTTCTTGAGCAGTTTGTCGACCCACGATTGGCGCATATCTCCGGGATAGCTCTCAATCTCGATACCTGCAAACTCCCCGGGCGAGATCTTCGCCATCGTCGCCTCGATCAACCGAGACTCTTCGGACGGGGACAATCCACTCTCGAGAACGATGATCTTCCCCTTCTCCACACCATCAAGGATCATCCGCACCTTCTCAACCGTTGTAAGCCGACTGAGCTTCTCCTTTGAGATCAGATCCATCTGTATGCCTTCCATCCAATCACCCGAAATGCTCTGCAATTTGTTCATAAAGTAAGTCGATGTTGTCGCCGGTCAGCGCAGAGATTGGCACCATCGGATGCTGCGGAAACGCGCTCTTGATATGGGACGGTGCAGACTCCTCAAGATCGATCTTGTTTGCGGCAATCAGGAGCGGAAGCTTGCGCGCCTCCATGTTGCCGATCACTGTGACGTTCACCTGTGTGAATGGATCTTCGGTCGCATCCATCACCAGAATTATGCCCTCAAGGTCGTCGAGCCACCTTACAGCCTCTATCACGCCCTCAGTCGCTTCTTTCGCCCGTCTCCGGGATTCGTCCTCGCTTAAGCCTTTTGCCATGAAGTCCTGGAAATCAATCTTGGTTGCAAGTCCTGGCGTGTCCACAATATCCAGCGTGATTGCTGAGCCGTTCGACGTGATTGTCACCCCTTCCCTGCGATGCGCCCTTCTGGTTTCATGCGGTATATCAGAGACCGAGCCGATCGCATCCCCTGTGAAATCCCGCACGATCCGGTTAGCGAGAGTGGTCTTCCCGGCGTTCGGCGGACCGTATATCCCGATCCGTCGAATTTTTCCACGCTTGAATATTCGTTTGAATGTCAGAGCGAAATTTCGTTTGATCTTCTTTATGATGCCCATTGCGACCACCGTAAGTATATCTTATATATTGATTATCGATTAACATAAATGTTTCTCGCCCTAAATTTTATTTCACTCCTTTCTGCACCAAAATCGCATTTTTTAAACTCAATTCGCCGATAGCAACCTTTTCTGCAAGAACGCGTGAAATCGTGAGTTCGCCGCCGGTCTTCTCCCTGCTCTGATCCTGAATTGACCGGATCTCGCCGGTTGACGGGGTTATGAACTGTTTTCCGATCGGTGTGCCTCTGAGACGTGCGATTCTGATTGCGGCGTGCATATCGGAATCTCTGCCCACTGACGTGGTTCCGGTCTCGTCCACCAGTTCCACGCGCACGCCGGGTTTGACCAGCGAGTTGACCAGCTGGGTTCTGATCAGCCGTGCGCCATTCCCGATGCGGATTATTGTGTCTCTTGCGTGCATGGCATGCATGGATCGCATGATCCGTTGAACCGTCTGGCAGACGTCTGCCATGGGCACACGGTATGCAGAGAGCACGGCATTTCCGGCAAGCACGGCAACACCGGTCTGCTCGCCCGGGTCGATTCCGATTATGATGCTGGTATCAGTCTGGTCCCGCAGTTTCATAATCGCACGATTCACGACCATGTCAGCATCCTCAGAAGGGTCATCCATCGTTATCACTATGTGATCGGAATCAAAATCGATTGTGTCCGCCTCTGATTGCGTGGTGATCACAACCCCGATGCGTGCAGGTATCGCGTCACCGACTCTGAATGTTGCGATTTTGAGACCTCTCGACCGCATCTCCGAGATGATTGGCGGGTGTAGTGAGAAATCGTCTGTTATCAGTGCGATCTGCTTGATTAAGACACCTCCGCGTGGTTATTGGTGCAAGGTAGGATATGATTTTTGCTTCATCCATAACTCCAGGTGGTGTCCCACAAACCGCGATTTTGAATTGATAACAATCGAGCTTGATTGCGATTTTACGACACTGTCTGAAAATCAAGTGATTTACCACCGCGGAGCGCAGAGTTTCGAGACCGTTTTCAACCCCTTGTGTGGATCTTACACAACTCCGCGGTACATGCGTAGTTACAAAGACTGTATGTGCTTAGCGGAGGCGAAAAACCACGAGATTTCACGAGATTACACAAGATTAACACAGAAATCTTGTGAAAATCTGTGTAATCTCGTGGTTTTATATGCGGGTATCTACACAATATTGAGTAAGTACTATCAAAGTTATCTGATGGCACTTCACATCCATGACATTCGTGAGATTCGTTCAAACGTGTCATTAGTGATCTCTTTGTCGATTTTATCACGAATTCCATGAATGGATGAATGACACGAATTTTAACAGGTTATTTTCTGGCAAGCCCTAATTTGTCGCGACACTACAGTACTACGTCCGGCAATCAAATTGCCATTGCAACAGGTCAGGTTTATGAATCTGGACGCCGTACCAATCACCATATTTCCAAAGGAGTGCGCACATGCAGGTCTTACATGCAATCTGGGATATGGAGAGGCTACACCTCTGGGCAGAATCCTCTACGCTGCCGCTAACCGCGCCGCCGCGCCGTGGCAGACCGCCAAAGAAAGCGAAGCCAAAGGCACACCCGTTCTCGCTTCCCGGCGGCATGCTAAGGGACCTGATCGTTGACATATTTAGAGAGACCCCCTCTACAATCGTGACCGGGACATTTCTCCTCCCGTCAACCAAAAAAGGTCCG
>DAWR01000183.1:4558-10018 GCA_002506015.1 Candidatus Methanogasteraceae archaeon UBA261
TCTCTGCCTGGAATATCGAGACACTGGCGTTTGCGCCGCACTATGCGTTCGATCTGCTGCTCGGTCTGCCAGCCTATCCGCCTCAGGGCGTAGCCTTTGGCGGAACGCTCGGGTTCTTAATCGAGGCAGCCACATTCTCGCTTGAGCTTATCGCAAGAGAGCAGTTTATGCCAGCAATCAAAGGGAATGCGGCGGTCTGGAAGGCGGTGATCAATGGGGACGACTTGGAACGGGTGCAGACGCTCGCAGAGGCGATGCCTCCGGCGTGCCGGGCATTCGTCGCTCCAGACGACGGTGGATTGGAGGCGGCGGTGCAGTCACAATCACAATCACAATTACCACCACAATTACCATCATCACCGCGAGACCTGATCATGAGCTTCATCGATTCGACTGTTGATGCATTCGTGCGCAGGAGCCTCGAATCCACCTCGCTGCTCCCGCCGCGTCGTGGTCGCCGCCCCGCGGTAACCCCGTTGCCACAGCAGTTCCTGATCGCACTCTCGTCAGGGGACTGTGCGCTCGATGCGCCCGCTGAAGCGCTGGACGCATTCTCAGATGAAATTGGGGGCTGGCTCTCAGGGCTCAAGCCATCTGCGCCGGATGTTTTGTTTCGCACCTTTTTCAGGCTCGATTCGCCCCCGGAACGGAGCGATGATCTGGATGGAGATTATGGGGGTGCGGGGGGAGGGAATGGTGATGAGATGGAGCGGAACCGGGAGCGGAAGAGAGCTGCAAACCGGGATTATGATATATGGTCGGTTCGTTTCTTCCTTCAGGCTACTGACGACCCGAGTCTGCTGATTCCAGCGGAGACTGTGTGGAAGACACGGTCAAAAACGCTCACGTTCCTACAACGAAAGTTCAAAAACCCGCAGGAGCAGTTGCTTGCCGACCTTGGCAGAGCCTCTCGGGTCTTCCCTGAAATTGAGGCGAGTCTGGAAGATGCGCATCCTGTGGGGTTTGGCATGTCCACTTCGCAGGCTTATGCCTTCCTGCGTGAGTCAGCCCCTCTCCTTGAGCAGAACGGCTTCGGCGTCCTCCTCCCGCCGTGGTGGGAGAAGCCAAGCGCACGTATCGGCGTAAAACTCAAGATAAAGTCGCAGGCGCAGGACGGTGGCATCGGTTCGGGGCATTTCAGCGTTAAATCCATCATGTCTTACGACTGGGAAGTGGCTATCGGTGACAAAACGCTTTCCGAGGATGAGTTTGCGCATTTAGCCGGTCTAAAGCTCCCACTGGTTCAGGTGCGTGGAGAATGGGTGGAACTGCGACCAGAAGATATAGATTCCGCGATCAACTTCTTTGAGAAGAAGGAAAAAGCCAGGGAGATCACGCTTGGCGAAGCGATGAGGCTCGGGTTGAGTCTGGGGGGAGAAGCCGGTGGATCTGACGCAGATCCTCAAGAGAGTGGGAGAGGTCTCCCCATTGTCGGGATTGAGGCAGAGGGCTGGCTCAAAGAGATGCTGAGCAGATTTTCCGGGGCAGGGGCTGAAGGTGACGGCGATGGTGGTTCAAAGATAACGCTCATCACACCTCCAAAAGCCTTCAACGGCACTCTTCGCCCTTATCAGGTGAAGGGAGTCTCGTGGCTCGCGTATCTCAGTGGGTTCGGGTTCGGCGCATGTCTGGCAGATGATATGGGACTCGGAAAATGTACGAGCGCCGATTCCCTGATACTCGTTAACGGAACCCTGCAAAGAGCCGATAAAATCTGGGGTCGTTATGCGGGGGACGCGATGTTTGATGGTGAAGGCTTCTGGGCTGTACCCACTGAACCGTTGTGCACCAACTCTCTTAACACAGAGACCGGAAAAATTGTGCAATCACACATTCAAAAACTGTACCGCCAGCATGTCCATACACGTCTCCACAAAGTTCATCTGGAAGACGGAAGCAATGTGACCATCACTTATCGCCATCGACTTCTCACGAACAAAGGCTGGACAAACGACCTTCACGAGGGTGATTACGTCTGTGTACCCTCAAAGATACTATGGGATGGACGACCGGAAGACCAGGATCTGGTAAAATTCCTTGCCTGGCAAATTGCAGAAGGCTATGAGCCCACAAACCAGGCAATGCTGAGCATTACACAAAAAGACACCGAACGGCTCGATGATTTACGACAAATCATCCATCGAGTATGCAAAAAATATAAAATTAAGATAAACTCCCCGGCTATTCGGACTTATGCCGGTAAAACTCCTGCTCTGGTGATTAATAGTCGGGAATATGAACGTTTTCTTTTGGATAAAGGGTATTTCTGGGGGCGGCGATCTCGGGGTAAAACCATCCCTCCGTTCATCATGCAATCCGATCTGAATAGCGTGCGAGTCTTTCTGCGAAACTACTTCGATGCCGAGGGTTCATCTGTCGAAAGCATGAGGAGTATTGAGATTAGCACAGCCTCATCGATGCTAATTCAACAACTCTCATACCTCCTCCGCCGTTTTGGTATATGGATGCGCATTTCCGCCAAAAAGAAGCGAGCCACAAACGGAAGCGGGATATATCGCACCTATTACATCGGCACTATTGGTGGTAACTCGGCAAGGAGATTTTATCAGGAAATCGGTTTCTCCATTCCTGGAAAACAACAGCGTTTAAGGAAAATATGTGAAACTGCGAACAATACCAATGTTGAAGGAATTCCTGCCTCTGATCTCGTCGCCAGCGTAGTTGAAGCTACAAAGCTCCCGATTCGCCATTTCGGTATGCACAACACCGTGTATATCGATGGCTCGCAGCAGTTCTCTCGCGCGAGTCTGGAGAAGGTGATACATGCGATGGATGACGTTATCAGCGGTGAATCAGAAAAGCGATATAGGGAGCTTGCTCGCTCAAAATGGACATCACAGACACTTAAGGCATATATGCGGCTGGATAAGAAACTGGTATCAGCAACGAAAACACAATTGCAGCACCTGCTTGACAATGAAGTTTATTATTGTAGGATTAAGGAGATAGAAGAGGTGCAATACGATGGGTGGGTCTACGACTTTGAAGTTGAAGAACATCACAACTTCATTGCAAACAATATCCTCTGCCACAACACCATCGAGTTGATCGCATTTCTTCTACACGTTCGCGAGGAGATGGGAGGGGAGGGAAAAATCCCGGATCCGACACTCCTGATCTGCCCGATGTCTGTTGTCGGCAACTGGCAGCGAGAGGTTGCGCATTTCGCACCGCATCTTCGGGTGATGATCCATCACGGCACTGACAGGCTCGCTGGCAGCGACTTTGTAGATGAGGCAGAAAGAAACGACCTTGTGATCAGCACATACTCGCTTGCGCATCGCGACAGCGAGACTCTATCGCGGGTCAACTGGGAGCACATCGTCCTTGATGAGGCACAGAACATCAAGAATCCGGGAGCCAAGCAGACACAGGCGATAAAGAGGCTCAAAGCCGGTCAGATGATTGCGCTCACAGGAACGCCTGTTGAGAACCGACTCTCCGAGCTCTGGTCGATCATGGAGTTCTTAAACAGCGGCTACCTCGGTAGTGCACGGAGTTTCCGCACGAACTTCGCAATACCGATCGAGAAGTACCGGGACAAGGGACGCGCAGAGGTTTTGAGGCGCATAATTCAGCCATTCGTTCTCAGGCGTATGAAGACCGATCCCACGGTCATACAGGATCTGCCAGAGAAGATGGAACTTAATGTTTATCACAACCTCACAAACGAGCAGGCATCGCTTTACGAGGCAGTAGTTGATGAAATGCTCGATAAGATCAATAACTCCGAAGGAATCGAGCGCAAAGGTCTTGTGCTCTCCACACTGACCCGGCTGAAGCAGATATGTAATCATCCCGCACTCTTTCTCCAGGACGGAAGCGCACTCCCGGGGCGATCAGGAAAACTGACGCGTATTGAAGAGATGATCGACGAGGTGCTTGCAGAGGGCGATAAAGCGCTGATCTTCACGCAGTTTGCGGGAATGGGCGCTATGCTGCGCCATCACCTCCAGGAGCGCTTCGATTGCGAGGTACTCTTCCTACACGGCGGAACACCACGAAAACAACGGGACGAGATGGTCCGGCGGTTCCAGGAGGACCGGGATTGTCCGCAGCTGTTCGTTCTCTCGCTCAAAGCAGGCGGGTTCGGGCTGAACCTCACCGCTGCAAACCATGTCTTTCATTTTGACCGCTGGTGGAACCCTGCTGTTGAGAATCAGGCTACTGACCGGGCTTTTCGCATCGGACAAAAAAGAAACGTCTTTGTCCATAAGTTCGTCTGCATCGGAACACTGGAGGAGCGGATAGACCAGATGCTGGAAGAGAAGAAAGAGCTTGCAGACGCAATCGTTGGTGCTGGCGAGGCATGGTTAACCGAGCTATCCACAAGCGAACTCAAGGACATCTTCACGCTGAGCCGGGATGCGGCTTGTGGCGGGGCGGGGGCTGAGATAGGAACCGGAATAGAAACAGGAACCAGAATGGAAGCAGGAACAGAAACGAGGGCAGGAGGTGATCAGTGATGGGCAGACGGGGCTACTGGGACTATTATCATTACACGCCGGCAAAGCCAAAGGAGGTTGCGGACGGCATAAAAGCAAAGAGCAAGCGAGGCGTAATCGGAGAGACGTGGTGGTCGAAACGATGGATCGATGTTCTCGAATCCTTCAACATGGGTGCAAGACTAACCCGGGGGAAATCTTACGCCCGGAAAGGGCAGGTAATCTCAATTGATATCAACAAGGGTGCTGTCGATGCAAAGGTGCAGGGCACAGGATCAGAACCGTACGAGGTCACAATCGGGCTGAAACCAATTTCTGATGATAACTGGGAGAAGGTTCTGGATGCCATGGCGTCAAAAGCGATATTCGCAGCCAAACTTCTCTCAGGAGAGATGCCAACCGCTATTGAGGATGCTTTTGCGGAGGCTGGCGTCTCGCTCTTCCCGACGAAGAAAAAGGATCTCGAAACGGATTGTTCGTGCCCTGACTACGCAAACCCGTGCAAGCATATCGCAGCAGTCTATTATCTCCTTGCAGAGCGCTTCGACGATGACCCATTCCTGATCTTCAAGCTCAGGGGCAGAACAAAGGAGGAGATCGTGGGGTCTCTTCAGAGATGGCGTGCACCTGATGTTGGCATCTCCGCGGAGGTGGGGGCGGGGGCGAAATCGCCAATATCATCTGATGAGCGCGCAAAACCGCTTGATTCCTGTCTCGATTGCTTCTGGGAGGCGGGCGCCTCACTGGACTCGTTCTCAGTCAAGCCCGCGCCCCCTGCAGTTGTTGCTGCAATCCTGAAGAGACTCGGGGACGCTCCGTATGTAATAGGCGAAGACAACATCAGCGCGTTGCTCGCAAAGGCTTATGAGGTGGCGGGCAGGAGGGCTTTGCAGATGGCGTCCAGCGAATCGGATCAGGATTTGGAGGAGGATGTACATGGCTAAGAAAATGAAGAAGAAGAGAGAAACTGAGAAGGAACGGATGGAACGAAAGG
>DAWR01000194.1 GCA_002506015.1 Candidatus Methanogasteraceae archaeon UBA261
TGTCAGCCCGATATCCCGCTTTTTGCAAGTGGGAGTGACACCTTTCTGCATGTATAAAATTCCGATGCTCCAAGTGTTCTCGCAGCGTCCAGGGCTAATGAAATCCGAAAGGAGGAACTCATCGCTCCATCACCAGAAACTCAATTACATCCTTAAACTGCTTCACCTTGCCACCGCCCTGCGCGATCTTTGCCATCATCCTCTCCTCGTCTGTAACCCTGATTCCTGCGATCATATCCACGCCGTAATCAAAGAGAACCTCTGACATCGGCGTGCTCGGACCGAGAACGATCGTGAACCCCTGGCTTAACTCCAGTAACCGCTCGATTGTCTTGTTTACGATCGATGAACTCGTTATCGCAACAATATCTGCCTGTGGGATCAGGTGTTCTGCTGCCGTATCCGGCAAATCCCCTTTCTGGGGCTGCCTCTCAAAGACCCACAGTTCATCCGCAACTTTCCGCAAGTCATTAACCATTGGAAAATGCCCGACCATCGCTATCTTCTTGCCAACCCCGTTTTCGAGCAGAAAGTCGGTCACATTCAATTCCTTGCCCCGCGGGGTGACACTCGAGTTGACCGCTGCAAGACCGATGCCCGCCTCGATCATGTTCCACGATTTTAAGTACTCCGCGAGTTCGGATGCGGTCTTCTCGGTAAGTCTCCCGATATTTCGAACCATATAGTCGTGTCGTTCACCGAGATTCTTTGCAACTCCGCAGTTTCTGCCTAAAACGCCGATCCACGTATAACCGACATGCACGTCACGGATTTTCGCATCTGTATCCACGTTTGATAGATCAGAGATTAAATCATCGATCAGTTTCATTTATGTCACCTGCATCGCCTATACTGTCTATACCGCCTTGCCCGTAGGGGGTGAGCCCGTATTTCTCGTATACCGCCTTGCCGCAATCAGAGGTAACGAAATCAATGAACTCTTCCGCAGATTCTCTGTTTTCAGAAAATGTAAGCGTTCCTATCGGAATCGTCTGTATGATATTCTCTTCCGCCGGTATCTCTATTATCTCTGTTTCATTCGGGACAAAGAGTACCGTTTCCTCCCACGTTATCGCAGCGTCTACATCTCCGTTGGATACGTAAAGTATGAGTGCATTTACGGTTGTGCCGTAAACGACGATGTTATCCAAAACAGCGTCCCCAATTCCGTTCTTCTCCAGTATTTTGTTCGCTAATCTTCCAATCGCACATACCTCAGGGTCTCCGAGAGCAACTCGTACCCCTGGTTGTGTGAGATCGTTCGGACTGGTGATGTTTGCGGGAGTTCCCTCTGGAACCAATATCACGGGAACATGGTATGCTACGGATTTTTCGTAATCGATTACCCCCTTGTCCCGCGCAATTGTAAAATAGTACATTGCTCCTGGCTGGTAGACATCCCCCTTCTGCGCAAGTTCAATCTGGTTCAAGAGATGCCCGGAGCCGGCATAATTGCATATCACTTTAACACCATATTCCTGCTCGAATTGGCTTCCATGTTCATTCATCGGCGCTCTCATTCCTGCGCCGCAGTAAACAAGTAGCGAATCGGTTCCTTCTGTTGCTGACCGTGTAGGTTCTCCGATGCACCCATGCGCAATTACACTACAGAACAAAAGTATCATCACCACCGCGAATGTTGCTACTCTTTTCATCGTGTTGCCTTTGCTTGTGGTTGTGAGTCGCTGCCGGATACGTCAGATGTCATACGCGTTCGTGAAATCTGTATATGATACATTTCGGTTTACAATATGACAAAAGTACAATTAAAATAGTTGATCTAAGTTGTGGCGGGACAGAATGTGGGCTTAAACTGGTGACGTTAGGGGCGACATGTTCTTATAGTGTGCTGTGATATCCATACATCCTGCAACAGCAACAGTGGTTGTAACAAGCAAAGGAGGAAACTATAAATGCGAATAAGTGCAAGGAACCAGATTGAAGGCGTTGTGAAGAAAATCGAGACCGGCAAGGTCGCATCTACCGTGAAGATCGAGATCGCAGAGCCAGCCATCCTGACTTCGATGCTAACAAAAGAAGCCGTAGAAGATCTTGATCTGAAAGAAGGCGATAAAGTAAAAGCAGTGATCAAAGCGACGGAGATACTGATACTACAGGAGTGATAAATTCCAAAAAGCTCTTTTCTCTTTTCTCTTTTAAACCGAACCCCTGTAAAATCCTCGTCTATGTATTGCCTATATGGTATACAGCATGCAGTCAAAAATATCGAGCATCCGCACCGTTTGAAATCACTGACATGCAGTCGCATGGTTCATTCATACACCAATCGCAATCCCACACCCACCTCCTTTATGTCCACAACTCGAGATAACGCAATCTTCGAATTCAAGTCAGTACAGTGGGCGGTATGAATATTCCCCGGTTGTAATTCCTTCATGTACTCATAAGTTCCCTGCAGTTGTTCGTAAGACGGATCAAGCAGGTGAAATCCCCCTATTATGTCAACCACTCGATCATCACCGCATATCTTCTTTGCATATTCGATGATGTTGCAGATCCCTGCATGCGAACAACCCGTAACGATCGTGAGCCCTTTCGGCGATGTATAAACCAGAGCAGAATCGTCGAGCACATAGTCGTCTTCTTCAGTCCCATCTCGCAGGATTCTCCCGATCGGCACCACCGCTTCAAAGTCGTTCGTTCGTTCGATCTCACCGAGAAAAACCAGGTTATCAGTCAGCCACAAGGGTTCCTTGCTCAATTGCATATCGAAATGGCGGGATAACTTATCTTCCGAGATTAAAGAGCCGATCTCCGGGATACCGTCAACTGTTCTGGTTAAAAATGCAGACGGATGGGCTACAAGAGTTGGATTATCACAACTTACCTTTTCCATTCTTGTTTCGGTATAGAGTTTGATCAGATGGTAAAGACCCCATGTATGATCAAGATGCCCGTGCGAGATTACTACACTGTCTAGGTCCAGCAGATGAATACCCATATTTTCCGCGTTTCTTATGAACGCATCCGAATATCCACAATCAAACAGGATCTTGGTGCCTCCGTCTCGAAGGTGATAAGACACTCCTGGCTCACCCTGGAAGTAATGATCTATCAGGGTATTGTTATCCACAAGAACGCTTAATTCCAGCATTATGCCCTTCCGTCAGCTCATCATCCCATAACCCGGTTATCAGTCATACAACAACCGGGTCTCTTCATCAGCAAGTGTCGGTTGGATGATCTCAGTCCATCGCAGAGAGTTCCATGTCCCAAGTGCCGTATGCGTCTCGTAGTAGTTCTGGGGGATCGGATGCGTCCCGATCACAACATTAAGCCCATGCTTTGCCCGGATAAAGTCACGAAAGTGGGTTACCCGAGGGCATGGCGGATATCCCACGACAAGCCCTGTTGCGAGGTGTATCACCTCCACCCCGTTCTTCTTCATCTCCTCCGGTGCATATTCGATATTCCCACCAGGGCAGCCACCACACACAGTATATCCAACCAGTTTCACCTCTTTGCCCTCATAAATGCTGAATGCGCCCTCCCTGTTGTTAAGCGCCCTCAGACACTTGCCTCCGGCACACACGCGGTAGCGGTCGCATATAATAATTCCAATCCGGATTTCATCGCTCATTTTACGTCCTCCGCAACTTCTGGTTTT
>DAWR01000072.1:0-4097 GCA_002506015.1 Candidatus Methanogasteraceae archaeon UBA261
TTTCTAAAACGTGAGTAGTTACGAAAAAACTTAATTGGTTGATCGAAGTAACTCGATTTTCGGTGAAACGTAAATTATAGCCCAAAAGATGTCACGCAAGTATGACATGTTCCACACTTTTCAAACGTCTATTCTTCAATCGCGTTGTTATCATTGGTAATTCTACATTTGTTCTGTGACGATAAAAGGACAGGCTATTTCAATTCACCGAAAGTCAGGAAGTAAATGAAATTCGCAGAATTGTTGCGCACCCTCCAAGAGGGTGTGTCAGTGACGCACAATTTGAATATCTAACAGGAATTAGAGATGTTTTAATTCCACGTTTAACAAAAGAAGAATGATTTTTAGACAGAAGGAGTTTTTGTGAGCCACAATCAAAAAGCAGCGCCTTTTATTAGATGGGTTGGTGGCAAAAGTAAACTGATAAAGCACCTTAAGAATTATGTGCCATCGGATTTTTGTGGTGGAAATTACTACTATGAACCTTTTTTAGGTGCTGGAAGTTTATTTTTCCACTTGACACCCCAAAAAGCATATTTATCTGATAGTAATAAAGACTTGATTGAATGTTATAACGCGATTAAAAGCAATCCTGAAATAATATCGGAATATCTAAACCAACATTTAGAAAATAACTGCAAAGAATACTATTACAAAATGAGGGATGAATATAATTCATCTAAGCCCTCGATCACAAAAGCTGCGTTATTTATATATCTTAATAAAAGCTGTTTTAATGGCATCTGGAGAGTAAATAAAAAAGGTCATTTCAACGTCCCATACGGATATAAAGAACCTCCGCCACTCCCATCAAATGAGGATCTATTAAAAATATCAAAGGCGTTATCAAATGCTAAGTTGGTGCATAAAAATTATAAAGATGCAGTAATCAATGTGAATGAAGGTGATTTCGTTTATTTTGATCCCCCCTATCCCCCGCTAAATGGTACTTCTTATTTTACTCATTATACGAAAGAACGCTTTAATAGGGACGATCATGCTGAATTAGCTCGGATAGCAAAAGAGTTAACTAAAAAAAGATGTCTTGTCATGATCTCTAACGCGGATATTCCTTATATTAAATCGTTGTACAAAGATTCCTTCAATGTTTATAACCTAGAAGTTACACGGTGGATACGGACGAACGGGGAAAGATACAAAGTTGGGGAGCTTATTATAACAAATTATGAAGTGTGATGCGCTATGGGCTTTACTCGACATTCAGAAGACGCACGGGTTGTATTTCAGGGAAAACAGATCAAACGAACGTGGCACGACAATCAGTGGTACTTCTTGGTGGTTGACGTAATCTCCGTTCTGACAGACAGTCCGACGCCCGGACAGTACTGGGGCAAGGTCAGAGACCGGGCATCCAAACAGCCTGAGTCGCCCTTGGGTCCGGGTACAACTGAAATCGCAGTCACCGGATGGCAAGCATCCGCAACAGACTTTCGTAAACACCGAAAGTCACATCATACGGACCGGAACCGCCCACACACCACTCATGCACCAGACCGCACTCAGCTACGAGACAGCAGCCCCCGACGGCGGCAGGCTGGAACTAAAAACTCCAGTGGAACGCGAAAGCCCGTTCTTTTCGCTGCGCAGGAGTCCCCGGACGACATGAGCGATTCTGACTGAGGCATCCGAAAGCGCACCCGGACTCTGGGATGACCCGATCGATGATCCGGGACTGGAACGATTTGTCCGATTGGGTGGGACAAGTGTTCTTGATTCCGATCCCACCATTTGTAGTTTGGCGACAGAACTGGTAGCGAAAAACACGGGCTTCTAGTATCTTTCGTGACCGTGAACTCGATCTCCATCCGAGTAACCATCTATTCATCCTCTCGATACCGGTTTTGCAGAGTTCTTCCGGTCAGTTGAAAATATAATGGACTGCTGGTAAACACAGATGAATGCGGATTTGTTAGTCGGGTATCTGCGCGCATCTGCGGTTAATAGAACTGATAGGGGAGAAGGGTAATCAGGAATTAGTGAAGATGCAGAGAAACCCCTCCATAATCGACGTACGGTTTCACTTATGGCTGACCGTATAATTGTCGTGTCGAAGACAATTCGAACGCGAAAACGTTATGTGCAGGATATGTACTTAAGTGCGGGGTTTGGTGACTTCGGAATCTATCACGATGCTTTCGCGTGTATGGGGTCTGGTGTGACTCGGATGATTAAAAGGGTTTTATGGGGTGGGTTATAGTCAGACTCAAATCAATTGGTAACACTGTTTTGCTATTCTATGTTTATTAATTTTTGAATTGCATTAATTATTTCTCGGCTTTTTTCTTTTTTTAGTGTTCCATGCCTTCCTTTAATTAATTTTTTATCCACTTTAAGAATCCAATCATATCTAACTCGGCTTTCTTTTGTAAAACGTTTTCCAATCTCAATATCTGCGTTGTTAATTCCAATACAATAATCGTCACGCTTTTTGCTGGTGATCGCGCAGCAAATAACATCCGAATGATTTTTGTTATATGAATTATTCGACACTATCAGTCCGGGTCTGGTTTTTGAATCAGATAAATCTGAAAAAGGAAATTCCAACCAAACAATTTCACGTTGAGCAACATTTAAATTATAGGGTGTCATCTTCTTCGTCCCATATTTCATCTATTACATTATGAGAAAACATGAGATTATGAACTCCTATCAGATGCGTTTTTGACAATTCTTCTTCTATTTTTTCAAGCCGTTTGTTAAGGATTTTATTCTCATTTTTTAGATCTTCAAATTCTCTGGCTAAAAAATTTGCATCAAAAAGCATTTCTCTTTTATGTCGCTCTTTTTCAGAGACATTCTTTGCCCACCCCTCTATGAAACGTTTTGGATCAGACAATGGTTGAATTTTCCCATATAAGCCGAACTCTGGCATATAACGGTCAGAGACATCGACATTATTCGGAGTGATCATCTTCACATCCCCCATAATATCTTATGACAGCTTTTACCACTTTATCAAGTGTTTCTGGATCCGATGCGTCTATATTTAAGAGATTTTGATCTGATTTTTCTTTAGTTCCATGAAACAGACTTATGATTTCGCTCTTATCATCATCAAAATCAACGAGTCGTACTGCAATATAATAAGGAGTTCTTCCTATAGCTTTTTCCAGCGCGCCTATAAATCTATCATCGAAAATATTTCTGAGATTCAATCCTTCAATTTGGACTTGGGTGGGCTTAGGTTCTTCTATCGTCATATCTTCACCGTATCACCTATTATCGAACATATATGTTTCATTAATCAGCCGCTGCATTTAAACCTTTTGAACCCCCTCTCCCCACCTCTGTCCGCGCTCGTCATCATCCCATATACGCGGACCCCCATCGGTCAAAGATGCCCCGCAATCTTATTGCAGGGTCGTTGATGTAAGTCTCCGCCATGGCTGACCGCCCGACGCCCGGACCGCCCGGGGCGACGTCAATGACCGGGCATCCAAACAGCTTGAGTTGTCCCCAATTTGGGTACAACTGAAATCACAGTCACCGGATGGCAAGTATCCGCAACAGATTTTCGCAAACACCTAAAGCCACATCGGCTCTTCGCTATTTCATGTGGGTAACTGGAAATCCAGGTGCCCCAATCGAAGATAAATCATGGTCATGAAATTCTGGATATTCCGATAACCACGAGCGCTCCTCTTTAATAACTGCACAACGCTATTAATCCCCTCTAAGATGCCATTAGTGATTCTCGAGTCGAAATAATTCAGGATACCATTCCAATGTCTCTTGATCGTCTTTGCAGCGTCGATCATTGGTTGTAATCTGCTATGCGTAGCCCAAAAGTACCACCGTTTAAGATATTGCTCAGCAACACCGCGTTCTTCGATGCTCCAGAAGATTTGGAGGCTGAGCTTCAAATTGTACGCCCTAACAGTCTTTAGATTCATATCTTTGAGGCTGCCTAATGTAATCTTTTGCTTTTCTGTTAGATTATCTGGATTTTTAAGCCAAAGATACCGGGTATTTTTCAGACACTGGTTCGTCGCCACTTCCTCCCGCCGGACTGCATCGATTCCTTCATTCACAATTTTCATGACATGAAATTTATCAAAGGTAATCGATGCACTGGG
>DAWR01000072.1:4143-6451 GCA_002506015.1 Candidatus Methanogasteraceae archaeon UBA261
AATCTTTACCTCCACACACATGAATTACTCTGGATGTGTCAAAATCAACAACAAGTGTAACATATTTATGTCCTTTGGTACATGATGTTTCGTCAATTCCGATTACAGTAACATCTACAAGGATCTTCTCGGGATCGAGCCTCTTCGGTATAATAATCCACAACTCTCCAGATTCTTGTATCCTGTTCATCAATTTTACTGGCAATTTCTGACATTTGCATGCTTTGAGCCATTGTCATAATCATTGCATCCATTAGAAGAGTGAATCCACTGTATTCTCGTGCCCATGGTATTTCTATTTGATGAATGCCGCATTTCCCACATTCCACCCTTGGAACTCTACAATGCAGAAACGCCTTGTGCTGGAAGAAGCTAAGATGTCTCCATACTTTCTCCTTGGTGTCATAAGCGGGACATTCGGGATTGTTGCATACGGGACACTCGAATCTGGTTCCGGGTACGAAATCGAGGTAGATATCTATTTGTTTCTCGTCGGGATCGAAATCTATCTTCGTAAGTACCCATGGATCGTCTATATTCAATGCTCTTCGGAAAAGATCTTTGTACATCTGATATTCATCTCCTTCTGTGATGATTAGATTGTTGACGTCAGGGTATTAAAGTACCCATACAAAACAGCGGAGAGCCTTATTTTTGACAAAATGTATGGACCATGAAAGATTTGAATTGCAGACACTGTTTGAATCGATTTTTCAGCTTGGTGGCGAGGCTTTTATTAGCGCTGGGGCGAAGACAATTGAGTTGGAGATGAATCCAAAAGAACCAAAGTTAATGGGTAAACTTAATAAAGGTCTAAGTATATTAAATACGATTGATATTCATGATCTTAATGGTCGCTGTGTAAAGTTTAATATGTGACGCATTTTGTGACATTTAGGTTGGTGATGAAATCTATATCTTCGAAAGTCATGTTTTAGCTAATATGTTTGTTTTCATATTCATTACCTCCTTTTTATCTGCTCGATGATCCCGACGAACCCTTTTTACGGTCTGCAAGCAATTTCCCGCCCAGTCCAACATTCTCGGGCGGGTTTTCCCGTATGAGAACGGTGATGTGCCTGATTCCGTATACTTCAGCCGCAGCCTCTGAGAGCCTCTTCACAAGCTCTCTTTTCCGTTCGATATCCATCGGCGGACCTTCCACCATAATCGTTGGCATCCCGATTCACCTCCTCAACGGGTTCCTTCCTCAAGCGGCGGATACACAAATACGCCATTTTCACTCAGATCATAGTCCAGTCCCTGAAACTCAGTCAGATACTCCTGATGAATCGCCTGTGGATCCAGATCCTCGAAGAGTTCGGGATGGAACCACTTCGCCTGGTATGCGATCTGGACGAACTGTCTGCATCCGCTGGCTGGGAAGAACGATACAAAATGATCAGCGATTATGTACACGTTCCCATCGTTCACCGCCTTTACATTCTGCAGTTCGGGCTGGCTCATGATCTCTTCTCTCAGTGCTTCAAACTCCGCGGTCTCGCCCACAGCAACACCATAACCACCAGCATCCCATGGTGTCACCCGGACTATGATATCCGGGTTTCGCGTGATCACCTCTTCCGGATCCAGAGCCATGTAGTTCCTGGGCTGATCTGCAAAGATGTCTATGCCACCTGCCATATCGAGGTAGGCATACTGCCCATAGATGTAGTAAAGACCGTCATTGAAAGAGGGCATAAAGTATACATCCGGTTTATCGTCTTCGGAAAGTCCCAAAACACTCTCTTCAATCGAATCCAGGATGTCTGCACGCCAGTTGAGGTATTCTTCAGCGCAATCCCGTTTGTCAAAGACATATCCAAGCTTTTCCACCTCATCTCGATGAATGTCCAACGTCTGGAGATTGAAACGGAGCACCGTTATGCCTGCCAATTCCAGCACATCCTGGACCGGATCAAGATCGACACGCCCTATCCCGAAGAGGATGACTGCATCCGGATCCAGCTCCAGTATCGCCTCAACATCGGGATTCCATCCGGTTCCGATGCATGGCGTATCACTGAACTCTCCGAAGAAGACCGGATCCAGAGGAGTGGGCCATGTTCCAATCCCAACTATTATATCCTTCGGCACCTTGATTGACCGCAACGTCTCAATGGCTTGCGGGTAGGTGGGAATGATTCTTGTCAGTGGCTTATTCACAGTCACGATCTTTTCAGCCGTGTCTATGAGCGTCAGTTCCTTCTCCTTCCCAAGAATGACGAGCTCGATCTGAGTCACGTCCTGCATGTTGATCTTGTGGTCGTACTTGGCGTCCGAGAGTTCTGTCTTGTCACGGTATTCG
>DAWR01000072.1:6481-7628 GCA_002506015.1 Candidatus Methanogasteraceae archaeon UBA261
GTGTAGTCTGATGCTGCTGCGGGGAGTGTTAGCAGCACTGCAAGAAGCGATGCACCAATTAGTATCCCTGTTTTATTCAAAATCATTCAATATACCTCCTTTTTTTCGTATTGCCTGTATGTTTGAACCTCTTTCAACTCGGTTCTGGATAGGTATACACCCCTTGATAGGGCACACCCTGCCAGTCCTCCATATATTTTTTACGGAACGTTTCAGGTTTTAAGTCCTCGAAGAGATCAGGATACAGCCACTTTGATATATGACCGACGCCCATCGCTCCTCCGATCCACACGAATGCCTCACGAGATCCTACATACACCTCGTCGTTCTTCACCGCGGTCAACTCATCCCAGCCAGGGCGGCTCAGCATCTCTTCTCGCGCTTCTTCCAGCATGCTCGTATCGGTCATGGGGTAACCCGGCGTGGTATGCATATCCTTGAAAACCACATCAGGATCCCTCTCCAGCAATTCTTCAGGATCTACCTCGAAAGAGTTCTGGGGTATATCACCAAAGACGTTTATTCCGCCAGACTTCTGAATCACAGCGTCGATTCTCGATCCGCCACCGTTGGTCTGGTATGCCCTCATGAACTCATAATAAACGGTCTTCTTCTCATCGGGTTCCAGTCCCTCCACTCTTTCCTCTACGAGATCAAAGATCGACTGCCGAAACTCGAGATACTCTTCAGCTGTCTCTCTTTTATTAAGGATGTATCCAATCTTTCTCGTCTCTTCCGGATATGTCTCCGTATGACTGCAATCAAGCAGCACAACGCTGATTCCGGCGGGCTCCAGTTTCTCCACGAGTCCTTCCGGATCTCCGGATCCGACGAAGGAGAATAGCACGTCAGGTTCCAGTTCCATGATCGCTTCGTAGTCAGGTTGCCTTGCCATGTGTCCGCTCACCACAGGTATCTCCCTCAAATCGGGCCAGAAATGGCAGTAAGGCTCAACAGCAAACGTAAGCATTATCCCGACGATCTTATCCTTTGCTCCGAGTGAACGAATCAGCCGACCAGCGTAATGATTCAAGACAACTATCCTCTCAACCGGCTTCTTCACCGTGACCGTGTTTCCCGCGGTGTCGATGACCGTAAGCTCCTTCTCTTTTCCGAGAATTGTGAGCTCGATCTGCGTCACGTCCTG
>DAWR01000072.1:7697-8884 GCA_002506015.1 Candidatus Methanogasteraceae archaeon UBA261
TTCCCGAAGACGCCAAGCGTGTAGTCTGACGCTGCGGCTGGCAGTGCCAGCACAAGCAAGAGCATGATCGCGGTTATCCCGATCGATATCTTTCTTCTCATCTCTATCAACTCCCATCAAACCGCGGATACACAAACACACCTTTCTCATCCAGATCGATGCCCAATCTTTGAAATTCCGTCAGATACTCCTGGTGGATCGCCTCCGGATCTAGGTCCTCGAAGAGATCCGGATGGAGCCATTTCGCCTGATATGCAAGCTGGAAACACTCGATGTGATTGCAGTGTGGGAGGTAAAGCAACAGATAACTTGTGATCACGTAGACTCTTTCATTCTCCACTGCTTTCACACTCTGCAGTTCAGAGCGGCTCATGATCTCATCTCTCAATTTTTTGAGATCTGCTGTATCATCTGCATCCGGAGTATACCCGCCACCGGGATAAGCCACTTTGAGTATGACATCAGGGTTTCGGTCTATCACTGCTTCAGGATCCACAGAACCACCGGGTTCATCAGCGAAGATATCCACACCGCCCGATTCTGTGAGGTATCCATACCGCGGATACGTGGTGTATGGCTTGTAAGACTCAAAGTACACGTTGACCCGGTCTTCTTCCGGAATCGTATCCACCGTCTCTTTGATCGAATTCAGGATGTTCTCACGCCAATTTAGATATATTTCGGCTTCATCACTTCTGTCGAAGAGGTATCCGAGCTTTTCCACTTCTTCTCGGTGAATCTCTGGCGTCTGGCACTTGAAACAGAGCACCGTGATACCGGCTGATTCTAACTTGGTAAGGGTTGGCGTCGTATCAAATGGTCCACCCGGCGGTTGTATGAAGACGGCGTCCGGATTCAGCCCCAATATTTTTTCAAGATCGGGAGCCCACCCTGATCCAACATCTAACAACTCATCACTTAACTCTGGATAAACCTCTAAATCGACCTGACTGTATGTACCAACCACTATATCGGTTAGCTCTATTCCGAACGATCGTAATATCCCAAAAGGACCGCCGACGATGCTCGTTATCGGTTTATTAACCGTAACAATCCTGTCAGCCGTATCGAGAAGCGTCAGTTCCTTCTCCCTACCGAGAATGATAAGCTCGATCTGAGTCACATCCTGCATGTTGATCTTGCCGTCATGCTTGGCGTCTGCTAGTTCTGTCTTGTCACGGTATTCG
>DAWR01000072.1:8938-13741 GCA_002506015.1 Candidatus Methanogasteraceae archaeon UBA261
AGCGTGTAGTCTGATGCTGCTGCCGGCAGTGTTAGCAGCAGCAAGAGTATAGCTATTCCCGCCAGTATTGTATTTAGTTTCATCATATACTACCTCTTCGAATTATATTTCGTAGAATCTTACGTATAATACATGTTACATGGGGCATGTGAATCATAGCTGACTCATTTATTACTTAAAACTTTTGGTTAGTATCGTAACATATATCACTAAGCAGGTTAGCCATTACTAAACGACCTCGGTTTTGGTCGAGAATGCAATTTGCCATGGCTGCCGGCTCACAGACATAAATTCTGACCGGAGCTACCTGTTTACGCCCCTGATGATGGGGTTTTGTCAATCGAATACTCTCGTCTCAAAACCGTCGGAAATAAAAAAAACTCCGTTTAACAAATACCACAATCCACCTTTGTGCTTCTTTCTGCGATTTTCCAATCATATCGACGATTCTCGCGAGCTTTTTGTCCACTATCGCATTACACTTCTCTACCATCATATTCCACTTCTCCAGGATCTCAAGCTCTTCTTCTATTGTCAAGGGATGTATGTATCCGTGATAGCCAGATACGTACTCGTACTGTGGAAACCAGTGCTGTGGCGTGTGATGGGGTGGGTGTTCAGGTCCATGTTCACACATGCGTACATTACCTCCTATTGGTTTTACACTATCTGCCTATATGCACAATTTATGTTATACCGCGCGTGCATACCATGACTATCCCCTCCACAACTTAAAACTTGTGATCAATATCGTAGCACAAACCAGCAGAGATCCCGCCCACCATTCATGTCAACTAATACTGAACAAGACTCCCGTCCATCTTCGCTCTCTTGACCGCGTACTTAAACGAGAGCAAACCCAGAGGCACCAGCACAACCGAGAAGACCATGAGCGCGGTTATCTCCGGAGCCAGGGCTGAAAGTGAGTAACCCTGTAGAAGCGCATGCCTCATCCCGCTGAGCGAGTATGTGATCGGTAACAGATACGAGATTGTCCGGAGCCACTCGGGCAGAACAGAGATTGGGAAGAGTACTCCGCCAAAGAGTTCGGATGTGCTCATAAAGAACATATTTATCGGATCACCCCTCTTGAGCACCATGATGAAGCTTGCAGAGATTATGCCGATGCTGCCGAAGCATATTATCGTTAGAATGAGAATTAACAGAGCAGCCGGGACATTTGCATTACTCATGTCCACGCCCAGGAGAATGCCGATCACAAGATACATTAAAACTCTGAAAGACATGAAGATAAAACTCCATAGAGAGGATAACGTTACTATTGCCGAGGTATCGGTCGGGGTAACAAGCATCGCCTCCAGTGTGCCCATCATCTGCTCGCCCCGGATGCTCTCTGAAAAACTCCTGAGCGCAGTCATCAGATACCCTGAAAAGGCTATGCCTATCAGCACAAAAGAAAAATAGTCCCCGCCATAAGGCTCAAGATACTCCGTTCCCGCACCCCCGACCAGTTGGGAAACGAAGTAGAAGGTCAGAATCGAGAAGAGCATGAAGAAGAATCTCAGGAAGAACTCGAATTTATAGCTTGTTGCGAGTACCAGATCTCTTATTATGAAGGAAAGCGCTTTTTTGTATATCAAAATCTCATTCCCCCATGTCTACCGCCACCCATCATCCCTTTACGCCCCTGATAACCGTGATTTGGTGCTGTTCCCCTCTCAAACTCCTTGCCTGTGTAGTGCATGAAGACGTCACCTAATCCGGGGTCCGGTTTATCAAGTCCGGCTTTCAGTTCATCTAACGTACCGACCACTACTATTCTGCCCTCATTGATGATCGCAATCCTGTCGCACAACTCTTCTGCCTCAGGAAGGTGGTGTGTGGATAGAAAGACGGTCTTTCCCCCATCCCCTGTGATATGTTCCTTCACAAACGTCCTCACATTCTGTGCCGCACCCGGATCCAGTGTTCTCGTCGGCTCATCCATGAAGAGAACCGCAGGATCGTTCAATAGTCCACGTGCAATAGCCATCCGTTGCTTCATTCCTGCAGAATAACTGAGAAACTTATCATCCCCCCTGTCCTCCATGCCAACGAGGCTCAACAGCTCGTCTATCCGCTCTTCCGCATCATCAGAATAGTAATTGTGAAGAGCAGCAAAGAATCTGAGGTTGTGTCTGCCTGTCAGCCGCCAGTAGAAGCTCCGTTCATCAGAAGTGACAAAACCGATCGATCTCCTGACATTTCCACCATTCTTTGAGATGTCATACCCGTTCACGTGAGCGGTTCCAACTGATGGCAGAATCAGTGTGCATAACATCTTTATTAGCGTGGTCTTGCCAGCGCCGTTCGGTCCGAGGATACCGAAGAGTTCGCCACTTTTGACATTGAGATTCACATCGTAAACGGCTGACATCTCATCCTTTCTGAAGGGGTGTCGTAAAAAGTCGGCGAATCCCTTTTGTATTGCGAACCTCTTCGTCAGATCGTGCGTCTCGATTGTATATCTCAATATCTCATCCTTTCCTGATCGTCGTCTTGATTGGTCCCACTGGCATGATGTATTGCGCTTGGGATTGTTTTCGTATGACAGCCTTAACACCATAGACGGACGCTATGTTATCTGCGGTGAGCACATAATAAGGTTCACCAGCACTCACAACATTCCCCCGCTTCATATAATCTACCTCCCATCCATATCGAAGAGGTACCGCCTATATGAGAACGACCGCATCAAATAGAACGAAAATATCGAACAACACGCCTTTTTTGGTGGTGCGTCTACTACTTATGCAGGTCTATACCATACATCCCTCTATTTCCACATACATGCTCGATTGGATAATAGAGATCCCGCAGAAATCACTGATCTGCAGGCACATACGAGCGAATCTCATCGAGCAACTCATCATCGGTCTTCCCTTCCACCGTAATTCCGAGATCCGCTGCCATCGCCTTAACCTTTGACTGCTCGACAGGCTCATCGGAAATCGGCTCTTTCAGGGTCGTTTCGAATTCTTTCAGCGTTTTTTCTCCTTCTTTCTGCGCATGCTTGAACTCCGCAAGCGAGCTGCCGATTGATCGTGCAAGTTCGGGAAGTTTCTTCGCTCCGAAGAGAAGTATGATTGCGAGAAAGATCAGCGCCATCTCAAATGTTCCGGGCATTGACACCATGGTTTCACCTTGACAGATTGTTATGCCAGAGCCCCTCTTAAACATATCCGTAATCTACATGTTACATTGCCACACGGTTATCAGGGATATGACCGGAACGACCGTAGAGATTGCAGACGTACTCAAAAAGCGACTGGGAGTCCTACTCATCGTCTTTGCGATCGGAACAGCAGCGGGATTTCCGATGACGGATATGGTGCTGCAACATATAATCGAGCACGTAAAGCCTGCCGGCGCCAGCATAATATATCTCACGCCGCTCGAGGTCGTTATGCTCAAACTGAAGATGGCGATCGTCTGTGGCGTGTTGCTCGCCCTGATCGCCATAATATATTTCATTTATAAAGCAGTCGCAAAGCGCAGCGAAATCCGGATCCGTAGGTCGTCAGTTGTTGTTACGGCAATTTTTGCGACCGTCCTATTCGGATCCGGTGTTTTGTACGCATATTTCCTTTTACCTCTCTTTCTGGACTATCTGTACCAGAGTGCAGCATCCACGGGAGCCGTTGCCACTTATTCAATAAGTGAGTTCATATCCTTCGTGATACTGATCGCCACAGTCTTCGGGCTCTCGTTTGAGCTTCCGCTCGCGATGACGGTTCTGGTGCGCTCCGGACTGGTGCGATATCACACGTTCATCGAGTACCGGAGGCAAGCATACCTCGGTCTGTTGATTGCGGC
This sequence comes from Candidatus Methanogasteraceae archaeon UBA261, assembly GCA_002506015.1. Classification (GTDB taxonomy): domain Archaea; phylum Halobacteriota; class Methanosarcinia; order Methanosarcinales; family Methanogasteraceae; genus Methanogaster_C. Next base: position 12,755 of record DAWR01000072.1, read on the forward strand.
AGCATTCTTCACGCCTCCTGACGTGTTCAGCCAGATCATAATCGCTGTGCCGCTTGCGATCCTCTATGAGATCAGCCTCTTTGTTGTGAGGTTTACCGGCGGGGATGGCGGATAGGTAGGCAGGTAAGCGGGGGGTAGGTCTGCAGAATATGTGCGCGGGGTTTGTAGACTCTATTTAAATATTTAAAAATGCTAAAATCAACGCTTATGTTAAACTGCCAGAATCGACCCGCCTCACCGCTCAATATGACAATATGACATCAACATCAAAAGATTTATAAATGTCGATTCTGATCATACCCCATACCTTTCTGTAAAAGGAGGCGAATCAATGGCAGAGACAGATATGGTCTTCACAAATCCCAGAATGTCAAGAAGAACGTTTTTAAAGTTGGCTGGAGCGTCCGCGGCTTATATGGCGCTTGCCGGTCGTGGTATCGCTATGCCGGATGTGCATACGAATGCACCAACTGGCGAACTCAACCCAATCACACCATGGAACGCAGAGAGCGTGCTGCCCACAATCGACCCGACCGCCTACGTGCACCCGCAGGCTGTTGTCATCGGCGCATCAGAGATCGGACAAAATGTCATGATCTCGCCACAGGCAGCGGTGCGTGGCGATGAGGGAATGCCGCTTCATGTCGGGGATGGCTCCAATATCCAGGATGGCGTCGTCCTGCATGCGCTCGAAACCGTGAACGATGAGGGCGAGGAGATCGAGGGGCGCACATATCTTGTTGACGGGAAGAAGTACGCGGTCTACGTGGGCGATCGTGTCTCACTTGCGCATCAGGCACATGTGCACGGTCCGGCAATGGTTGGCGACGACACGTTTGTCGGGATGCAGTCATTCATCTTCATGGCTGACGTCGGTAAGAACTGCGTGCTTGAGCCATGGGCGACCGTTGTTGGCGTAACTGTTCCTGACGGACGATACGTGGCTGCGGGCGAGGTAATAACCGATCAGGCAGCAGCAGACGCACT
>DAWR01000072.1:13757-18546 GCA_002506015.1 Candidatus Methanogasteraceae archaeon UBA261
GAGGAGGGCTACAAGTACAAGGCGACGAACGCCGCTGTCGTGCATGTGAACGAGGAGCTTGCGGAAGGATACGGCGAGATTGATGTCTCTGCAGTGCCCGGGGCATCGCCGACTCTGGAGGTTGCGCACGAGACAGCGACATCAGAAGAGATGACGGCGCAGGGCACCCCAGGGTTTGGTGCGCTCGCTGCGGTTGGTGCGATTGGCACGATCGCTGTGGCTGCGCTGATCAAGAAGGGAAAGGGCAAGAAGGAAGAATAGACCATTATACAGCCTCAGTATCCCATGTACCGCCCGTAAAACCTCTTTCTGCGGGCGGTACTCATACAAACCGTGCAGCGACCAGACTGAACTCAAATAGAAGAAGAAAGACCGCAAAGACGATTAACTGCGAGACTCCGGTCGCATCGGGCGTAACAAAGATCGCAAAGGTGATCAGAGCGCCATACACGATCATGCGACTGTTTTTCAACTGTTTTCGCTCGAGAAGTCCCATCTTTATCGCAGAGACAACGAGAATCGGGAACTGAAAGACGAGACCAAACCCGAGAACCAGCGTGCCGACCACTGAAAGCGTTGTTCTGAGCGAGAGTCCTGCTACGGCAATGTCCTCTGAGTGCAGCATCATGTATTTGAATATCACTGGCACGATTGCGAGATATGCGATCCCGGACCCTGCGAGAAAGAGCAGGATGGAGATTGGCACAATCGTCATGAGAAAACGCTTCTCTTTCGGATAGAGACCTTTTCCCGCGAATGCGAGCAGTTCGTATAGGAGTATCGGCACACAGAGCACAAATGCGACCATAAATGAGAACGTGAACTTTGCGACGATTAACTCAAGCGGCGCGTAAACCGTCATCTGCGTGCCACCTGGCAGGAGATCACTCCAGATCGTCCCAATCAGTGTGCCTGAAAACGGGTACACGATTACGGTGCCAACACCGAGCGCGAGCGACGCTATGATCAGCCGGCTCCGGAATTCGGTGATGTGAGCTAAGAGCGGGAGATTATCATCACCGGGCACGCCATCCATGCAGGTTAACTGTGCAGATACCAATATGAATTGATTGCAAAAGATCGGTCCTCTGAAATCTTCTCGTGGCAGACCCGCCAGGGCTTCGGCATATCAACCACCAACCGATGCTGCATACGACATCTTTATGAGCGCGATTGCCAAATTGTAATGAATGATCATATACGCGCTGACTGGTCTGTCCGACCCCGTTCTATACGTGATGGTGACAACAGCACTCGCAACGCTGCTTTTCGTCTCTGAAGTACTATCTACCACCAATCAGTGGAAGAGGAGTCTTTCAGACAGTTTCAGCATATCCATACTGCCCTTACTCGTTCTTTTCTTAGCTATCGTCATATCTGAAGTGCGAGCATATTAGACAATAGGTACGTGTTTAGCGGCACTCTCGTTTTTTTCCAGTGGTACGTATTTAGCTAACCACGAGATTACACANNCAGCGGCGCAGCCATCTCCACAAGATTTCTGTCTTGATCTCGTGTAATCTCTTGGTTTTTTTCGCCTCAGCTAAACAGATACGAAAATAGAAAAACGCCTTCGAAACTGTGGATCAGCACAACAAGCGGTAGGCTTCTCGTTTTCTGAAAGACATACCCGAGGATCAGTCCTGAAAAGATCCCGAATGCAATTTCTGAGCCATTGCCGTATCCGGAGTGCATGATGCCATACAGAACAGCCGTTGCGAGCAATGCATTCGGCATGCCATAGAACTCTTCGAACGCCGTCTGTATGAGCGATCTGAATATGATCTCCTCGACCGATGCTATAAATAGCATTATCGATATGAAAATCAGAACGTGGGCGATACTGACATCTGACAACAGCGGTACCGGATTGAGGATTCGGCGTTCGACAATGCCGAGAAGAGATCCGAGCACAATCGCTACGGGGATGTATTTCAGTACAACCCTATTGACTCCGGGTTCGCCATATCCCAACCGCCCGGTCTTTGTTGCGATGTAGATTGCCGGAAGCATCGCACAACCCACCAGTAGATACCAGTACAGTCTGGTCGAAGAGAAAGAGATGGGCATTGCGATGATCATGATTCGGAATAGTGGTAGTAGTAACAACCTCTGCATCAGTGCCACAGCACCATCACCGCCCCCCTGGATTATCAAAATATAAAGAATGGATAGATTAAATATATATACTGCCATGCCCTGCACGACCAGTCCGTTGAATATCAGCACCTCCCCGATTACGAGGAGAAGCAATGGGACTGTTATCCGTCTATCCTGAATCATATTTGTTACTATTCTACCTAATGTTATATCAATATACCACACATATATACTCAACGACCCGAAACAGCCAAAAAAAGCTGAAATCACAATGGTTTTTTAAAAAAATATGTCGTGTTTGTACTTTGTACCGCATTAAGTATACATATAACATGCTATTAGTATGATTTGAACAAAATCCCAATTTATCATTAGAATTGCGGGGGTGACAGGTGACCATTACCTTTATGTTGGTGCGCGACGCCAACATAACATCCCGGAGCCAAAACCCATGATCATCGCAGCCCTACCCGCATACAACGAGGAGAAACACATCGCAGAGGTGATCCTCGGTGCAGCGAAACACGTTGATTGTGTGATTGTGGTGGATGATGGCAGTACCGATAGAACGTCCGCGATCGCCCATGCATGCGGTGCAGTCGTGGTACGGCACGCGAGAAACCGGGGGTACGGTGCCGCCATACGTGCGTGTTTTGAGACTGCGAAGAGGATGCATGCAGATGTGCTGGTAACGCTTGATTCTGATGAGCAGCATGACCCGGAGGATATCCGGCAACTCATCCATACACTGGGCGAGGGCTCTGATATCGTGATCGGCTCACGCTTTATGGGGAGTAATGGGCGTTGCATCCCGCTGTACCGGAGAATTGGCATACAGGTGCTCACTGTTGCGACAAATGTGGTGGGTAATATGGCTGTATCAGACTCGCAGAGCGGTTTTCGTGCGTATTCGAGAAAAGCGATGAGCACAATAGAGATAACAGCATCCGACATGTCTGCCGGATCCGGCATACTCTTTCAGGCAAAGAAACACAAGCTGGAAATCAGTGAGGTTCCGATAACCTGCCGGTACGATGTCGGCAGCATATCCAGCCAGAATCCGGTGCACCACGGAACAATCGTGCTGGCAAGCATACTGCGGAAAGTGGTGCATGACCACCCAACATGCACCGGAATTGCAGCCTCGCTGCTTGGCGCGGGTATGCTGGCAGGAAACCGGATCGCAGACATCCCTGGAGTGCCTCTCATGCTCTTGATGTTATCCGCTGTCGGTCTATGCACAGGGGTTGTGCTGCAGCCTATCGTGGATGCATGCCATGAACCGGAGAAGGACGACATATAAGGTGGCAGGCGGCGGTCGATGCCACTCTTTTTTGAGATTGCGCGATAAAGATGTCTCTTGCATGAGAATATCGATGCTGCAACACCGGTTTGTCCCTTCGATCGGGGGCATGCAGGAGCATGTACACATCCTTGGAAGAGAACTGGTAAAAAGAGGCAACGAGGTTACTGTTTACACACTGAACAGCCGGGATAACGAAGATATTCCATGTCTGCACCTCGCACCCCCTGCAATCACACAGAATGTCAGGAGCCCGGGTCTTCCTGAGAAGGAGGCGATTGATGGGATCTGCGTGAGGCGGTTTGATGTCGCGCTCAGGTTCTGGAGTTTCATCTGGAGTCCGGGTCTGTTCATGGAATTGAAGAGAGAGATCGAGAAGTGTGACATCGTTCACGCTCACGGCTACCATCTGTTATCCAGCGTTTATGGGTGCTATCTTGCAAAAAAAAGAAGGAAAACATTTGTTCTCACCGGGCATGACATGCTCATAACTGACGACCTGCCACTCAGTGCCAGAATCCTCAAAAAGATATATGATCTGAGTCTCGGCAGATATCTCCTCAAGAACACATCGAAGATAATCGCGCTAACAGAGGATCAGATCGAGCAGTACACTGAAAGAGGCGGAGACGAATCGAGGATAACCGTGATACCGAACGCAATAGATCTGGAAAAATACGTGAGTTGCGAAGAGCCTGCTACAGCTAAAAGCGGCAAGAGACTGCTCTTTGTTGGCAGAATTGAGAAATACAAGGGGATTCAGGATGTGGTCGGGATGATGCCGGCATTGCTTGCGAGTGAGCCTGATGTCAGGCTGACGATCGTTGGGGGAGATTCCGGATTCAGGCATGAGCTGGAGGGTCTTTCCGAGAGACTCGGGGTTAGAGATACTATTGTCTTCACAGGGGAGGTCTCAAGGGACGATCTGCTGAAAGAGTACCGGGAGGCAGATATCTTTGTGCTTCCGTCAAGGATGGAGGGCTTTGGTATTGTTCTCCTGGAGGCAATGGCTAGTGGACTTCCGTGTGTTGCTTACTCGATTCCATCGGTCAGGACGCTTATAGAGCACGGAAAAACCGGTCTGCTTGCGGAGAATGAAGAGGAATTCTTCGAAAATATCCTCTGTTTGCTGGAGAACGCCGACGTCCGGAGCAGGTTACGCGAGTCTGGTATGGAATACGTTAAACGGTATTCGGTCGGGAATATGGTGGATCTGACCTGGCAGGTGTACGGAGGAGATTAGCATCCCTGAGATGTATGTGCGGGGTGAATAGAGATGCTGCGGAGGGTTGCGAAGAATATTGCGGCGTTGTTCACTGCCCATTTCGTGGTTGCGTTCCTGCTGCTCGCATTGTCTGTTTTCATCGCCAGAACACTGGGGGATGT
>DAWR01000072.1:18615-24807 GCA_002506015.1 Candidatus Methanogasteraceae archaeon UBA261
GGGAGGTTGCGAGAGATCCGGCGCAGGCAGACAGATACCTCAAAAATACCCTTGGCATACGCCTGGTGTTGTCACTCATAATCTTCACCACAATTGTGATACTAATCAATGCAACGGGTTATCGCGCGGATATGAAGAATCTCATCTATGTATTTACCATATACGCGCTCATCTTATCCATCTCTGACGTTTTCAAGATGGTATTCCGCGCATCCGAGAGAATGCAATACGAATCAGCCATAACGATAATATCAAACATCGTTAGAGTCGTTCTGGGAGTTACAGTTCTACTGCGGGGTTATGGGTTGATGGGAATCGCGCTCGTCTTCCTATTCTATTCTCTTCTTGATCTTCTGCTGAGTTTTATGGTCTGCAAAACGAGATTTGTAAGACCGGGAGTGGCGCTGGATTCGGGTTTTTGGAAGGGCACAGTTATTATTGCGTTACCGATGGGACTTGTCACAATCCTCAGTCTGGTGTACATAAGAACCGATACGATAATGCTCGCGATTATGGAGGGGGTTGCGGTTGTGGGCTGGTATAACGCTGCGTACAATCTGGTTCTGGGGTTCACGCCGATCCCGCACCTCTTTATGAACGCTATCCTCCCCTTGATGTCGCGCCTCTACGTATCTTCGAAGGACTCGCTTGTGAGGGGGTATGAGAAGGCGTTCACGTATCTCTTGATTTCGGGTTTACCCATCGCAACGGGGATGTCGCTGCTTGCAGATGAGATCATTCACCTCCTCTACGGCGAACAGTTTGCAAATTCAGTGATCGCTCTTGAGATACTGGCGTGGGACGTGCTCCTGATCTTCATCTGCCTGCCGCTTGGTTTCATGCTTGTCGCAATAAACAGGCAGAACCGGATGGCTGTGATCGTCGGGGGGTGCGCCCTCTTAAATATCGTCCTTAATCTGATCCTGATTCCCGGTTTCAGTTATATCGGGGCAGCGATCGCCACACTGATAACCGAGACCGTTCTCTTTATGGCATATTTCTATGTCATCTCTAAATATTTATATAAATTACCACTTCATAAAATTGTCGTGAGACCGTTGATCGCAACTGCCGTTACCGCTCTCTTTATCCAGCTCTGCAGCGGGCTTAATCTGGTTGTGATCATCATATCCGCAACGGTTCTCTACCTTGTTGTGCTTTACCTGATAGGCGGGTTCGATGAGGAAGACCGACGGCTGCTGAGTGCTCTCATTTCCAGAGAGGGGAGATGATGTGAACTTTTGGCACGTGCTCAATATTGTGCGGATATCTGCATATAAAATCACGAGATTTCACGAGATCAAGACAGAAATCTTGTGTAAATCGGTGTAATCTTGTGGTTCCTACTACGAGTTATTGAGCATGTTCAATTGTTGTGCAGAATCTCAGGATTGGCTGCGGGATACGTTCTCTGGCATTTTTTAGATGCCTGTGAACCCATCCGCCAGAATAATCGGAATCAGACAAACGAAAATCGAAAGACGATACCGGAATTGCCCCTCCATAGCTCTTTGGCACGTACTCCCTCTGAACAGTCCCCACATACACCCAGTTCATAGGACATGCGCCCGTGCGCGGATCCCTCTCGATTGCCCGGTACCGTTCCTCATCGCCCCTGCCCCCTGGTTCCGCTCGTTCATACTGAACACCGATAAGCTTGCCCGGTCCGATCCGATCCGCCCACTCCTGAATCTCCGCGGGAGTGAAGTAATGTCGTATCCTGTCCGGAGCAGGTCCTGACTGTGGGGGCACCTTCTCGCATAAAGCCGGGAACGTCACGAGATACGTAGCCCCGGGTCTGCAGATCCGCTTGATCTCATCAGAAAGGCGCTCATGCCAGAACAGATACTCAATTACGCGGGCGCAGATCACAAAGTCGATGGAGTTATCAGGCAGATTGGACTCGGTGACCTCGCCTACGCGTGCTTCGACGCGACTGCTCTTACCGAGATCGCTGATCATTTTAGGAGCGTTGTCCACGCAATAAATCTTTTCTGCGATATCCTGTAGGGGTAAAGAGAGCACGCCACCGCCAGAACCCAGATCCGCAACAACAGGCAGGTCTAACTTCTCTGCTTCGAATCTGATGATCTCTTGGAACCGCCGCGTCCGGTAAAGACTCTTCGTGTCGTAATTCCAGTTTTTGGCAGCAGCGCTGTAGTATTGCGAGAGTTTCGCGCGTCTGAAGAGATCCGCTGCCTCTGAGAAGTTGACCATGAGGCAGTCACGCTCAGCCGCAGTCTGCAGGATGCGCTCCCACGCATCCAGCCGCTCTTTCGGATCGAAACTGGCAATGCAGTCATGAGCTCCAAAAGCGAGATAGTGCCGCGTCTTCAGTAGATCAGAGAACTGCCCAACCCATGCTTCGGAATCGATCTCGCCGGTGTGAAGAGTCCAGTCGTCGGCAGCGATTGGGAGGCGCACGAGTCCTTTGTGGATGAAGTATGGTTCCTCGCGTTCATCCGCTTCGGCATTCCAGAGAAAACCGCTGTTCCAGAGATTTTTTAGGGTTGTTTGGTTCCACCGGGACTGGGGTGACCGGTACCCGTATACCTGGGCAGGGATGGGGGCTTTTTTGCATAAATCGATCTCCTCCGCGTAATACCTGGACTGAGCGCGGTGGTGGTAGGAATGAAACGCCACCTCCTGCCCGTAATCGAGAATGTGCTCTATCAGATCAGGCTGCTCCAAAAAAAGCCTTCCGACGACATTGTACGTCACCGGTACATCGTATCGCGCCTCCAGCCTCAAAAACTCATCTACGATCCGCCCGCACTCCTCCGGATCCGCTCCGATGTCAGAATCGATATCCTGCTCGATGTCGTGGTAGAATGTGACCATGTTGGACTTTGACGCCATAAAATCACCTTTTCAAGACTTCAAAACTTCAAGACACCCGTTCTCAAGTTCGCGGGCTATCACATCATATGACCGGTTCTCCGCCACCCAGTCACGCCCGTTTCTGCCCATCTCTTCTGCCCGATCAGGATTGTCCAATAATTTAATGATCCCATCTGCAAATGATTCAGAATCAAAGCGGACAAGGATTCCACCTCCGCTCGCTCCCATAACCTCCTTCTGATCCGGTATCTCCTCGTTTGCGACGACCGGCTTTGCCATTGCCATATATTCAAGCATCTTGATCGGTGAACTGACCTTGTAAAAATCGAGTGGCGGGACCGCGGAGATGCCAAGATTTGCAGCAGCGATAAAGTCCGGGACCTCCCCGAAATGCACATATCCTGTGAATATCACATCGTCCCCAATTCCAAGCTCGTCTGCGAGTTTTTCGAGATCCGCTCTGCCGGTTCCGTCCCCGACCATCAGCAGTTTCACATCGCCCCGGCTAGCTCGCACCCTCGAGAATGCGTGAATCAAAACATCAGGATGCCTCATCTTATCCATCGTTCCCACGTATATCACAATTTTAAAACCGCCTAAACCATATTTATCCCTTACCGCGACCGCGCCCATATCTCTATTCAGAAACCGTCCCGGATCCACTCCTTCCGGAAGCGGAGTTATCTTCGATCGGTCGACCCCTTTTCTGACGAGATCGTCCTTCAGCCATCTGCTTATCGGAAGGATCAGATCTGCATTACGGAGAATGAGTACGATCAGGCGTGCTTCGATTTCTGAGACGATGCGCTGGAGCTTTCGCTTATTTGAGTAGAATCTACGCGTCTCCCAGCTCTGTTCCACCGGAATACTCATCTCAAATACAAAAGGGACCCTGTGCCTCCATTTGATGTAGAGCGCCAGCAGTCCGTCGAATAGATCATCCCTCACGAGTATTAGGTCATATCGCTCATGTTTGAAGTTGCTTAAGATAAAAGACGCTCTTCTTATTGCGTATAACGCCCTACCAATTATTTTGAGGGGAGTTTTGTCGTATCTGCATGGAATTACGAATACGCGGGCACAGTTGAACGTGGTCTCTTGGATCTCATCAGCTTCCTCGGAGGAGACGATCCATGTGACGCGGTGACCGAACCGGGTCAGGTGGCTCAGGATCTCATGAGTTGGGTATGTCTCTGTTTTCTCGCCATATCGGAGCCAGAGTAGCATGCAGATATTTATATTCATATTCTGGTTTCATCTCTTGAATACTTCCGAACTGCCGCTGTCGTAAACTCTGCCGTACCCGATGAACGCACCTCTGTACTCACTCATGTTGCACATCGTGCCGTTGACCACCAGTTTATCCATGACCGCGTTAGTATAGTATAAGTAAATATACTCGCGTCTCCTCCCGTGTCCTGTAAACGAGTAATCATCGATCCTGTCTGGCGGAATTATGCCCTGACTCAGCAATCGATGGCTTCCGAAGAGATCCGTAACGCTGGCACGGGCGTTTTCTTTGAGCATCGGAGCCAGCCATTTAGCAGCACAGCCCTCAGAATCATGGATGTATTCACAGGCATACGTATCTCCCTCTGAGTTCAGGATGACTGAAACCGGGGCGCCGAAGATCTGGTACGCAACACCTGTTACAAACATCAAATAGGACAGGAGTATCACAAGGATGATTAGATACGGTTTCAGCTTCAATCCGGTACGCTTCGACAACACTATGCCACCCATGACAAAACAGACTGACAAAACGACTACAACAAGAGAATACAACCGGTAAATGTCATAACCTATCGAGATGTACGGTAACAGTACGATAGCCAGCAGTAAACCCGAGCATGCCAGCACCATTGTCAGATATCCCACCTCGAACCGCGTCTTCAGGAAATCAGGCTTCCTGAGTCGTGCATCCCGTATATCCACCATCTCCTGAAACTTTCCAACCATTGTAAGAACCCCGATTCCTATGAACAGAAATGTGCACCATGTAACAAGGAGATTGACCTTGCTCAGCACCGAATATGCAAGTCCCTGACCAAACAATAACTGGAACATGTCTGTTCTCGATTCTTCCAGGAAAAAATTGTTCAGATTGGCGAGCGTGTCCCTGACGAATGCCACACCAACACTGAACGCAGCATCGGTTAGTTGAGCATACCAGATGAAGATCACAACAGAGAAGAACAAAACGATTCTCAGACTCATCGTTCTTTCGAAGACGTACTTTCTTGCGACCATCTCTGCTGCAACCCAGCTGAAAAGCACTACAAAGAAGAATATATATGCGGTCGAATAATGCGAGACCACCGTAGCCAATATACAGACGAAAAATAGAATCCTCTGTTTCGCAGGATCGATCTTGTCGTTAAAGAGAACCATCACAGCCAGAGCGACAAAGAAGATCGCAACGTTTGTGCGTGCGCTTCCTGCGGTACTCAGGAAGGTTGGTTGCGAAACAAAGAAGAGTGAAGCCAGAAACGCATACGGATCACCAACGTATCTCCGTGATATTGCGTATATTGCAAGCGGGATGAATGAGCATATCACCACATAAACCCCTTTATATAGGTATTCCTGCGAATCCGCACCTGTTATGGACTGAAATATCGTGGGTAGTAGCGAGATGCTCAGACACGCATCCAGGAGCGCGTGTTCGATGATACTCCAGTGCAGATTATATAGAGTCGTCTGAAACATGTAATACTCTGCGTGTGCATCATGTCCCCAGATATGGGGAAACCTCAGTGCATAGATCAGAAGAAGCGATACGCTGATCAGATACAGCACGACAGGGTACAATCTCTCTGGAAATTTCCGGTTGTAGATGCAGACTGAGGCGATATAAGCAGGGGTCAGGAGCAGGGCAGCGACCAGCACGGTATTGTTACCGGTTACGCCCATGATGTGCGCTCCGAGCATGCTCAGCGCCGGAAGGATTACCGGTATGATCAGAAACGCCTTTTCGTGCCTGCTCAGATATGGATTTGGGGGGGGGAACGTCGGATCCTTATTCACTGCACATCCCGCAATCAGCAGCATGATAAACGCGATATCGAAAGAGATCATGAGCGAAACTGTCGATAATGGCGTTTCAACGCCCACGGCAAGCAACAGATTATTTAACAACAATCCAAAGAACAACAGGAATGCGACACTTAATCCAGCCACCAATGCAGCCTTTTCTGCAGGTCCTATTCGGTTCAATTTAAGCATCCATGCAATCAATGACCCGGGCAGGATGGCGAGAAAAATAAATCCGGATACCAGTCGCAGGAAGGGTATATCCAGGAATACCACGAGATTTGTCACGAGAATCGCTGTTATTGCGAACCATCCAAC
>DAWR01000072.1:24842-34468 GCA_002506015.1 Candidatus Methanogasteraceae archaeon UBA261
GTATTCTTTAACAGCAGCTCTGTATGTATACTCCTCTTCCACCAGTCGTCGAGCGTTCGTTATGATCCCACCAATATCAGGATACGCAAGAGCCCTCATAACACCTTCTGCGATTTCCTCCGAAGAATTGTTTTTTAGAATGAACCCTGTCGATTCATCCTTCACCAGATCAGGTACCGATCCAACAGGCGTTGCCAGAACCGGTGTTCCGCATGCCATCGCTTCCAGCAGTATATTTGGGAGCCCTTCGGTGTGGGATGGTAGCACCAGCAACTTCAGTTCATTCAGAGACTCAGGGATTTTTTCGTGTGGAATCCACCCGGATAGCCGTATCTTATTGCCAGGATCGTTTTTATCGATGAACTGCTCGATATCAGCCAATAGATCGCCGTCGCCAGATATGGTGATGCTGATTTCATCGTTTTTTACAAACACCTGTGGAATTGCATCGAGAAACGTCATGATGCCCTTTTCCACGCTAAAGCGTCCGATATACCCGATTGTATCAGCTCTGTCCTCTATGTTCTTCCGTATTTTGAACATATCAACATCTAAAAAATGTTCGTGGGCTATTGAGACCTTGTTCCGGTATCGTCCGAGATGCCACTCATCGATGTGCCTTTCCGAATAGAGAACGATTCTCGACGAAACGATGAAATTGATCCTCAACAGTAATTTTAAGGGGATACGAAGAATATCCCCCTGCATCTCAAAGGGCAAGATGTAATCGGACGCCATAACCAGTATAACCTTCTTTCCTGCCAATCTCGCAGCTAATATCGGCAACGTCAGACTGTCGCCCATGAAACAGATCCAGAGATCCACGTTTCTTGATAGCGATAGTATCTTGCGCAGGATCTGAAATTCGATACGGATGTGGTTTGCAACCCCGCTAATCATACCGGATCTGATCTTTCGCTTTATAGTGTGAAGATGGACCTTTTCGTGGATCTTTTTGGAAGGCGTGCCCCACGCATCTCCTGTGATGAGATATATGTCCTCCGACGTGGATGACAGTATGGCGATGAGATTTGATACGGGAACAACTCCGGATCTCTTTATGGGACCGGTAAATACACCCACGCGGAGTGGTTTTTTCATCTCGGTCTCATCATGTTCGAAAGTCTTCATCGGATCACAGGATATCAATCAGTGACCATATCAATCAGCCGGTAGTAAATGATTTCCATCGCATTGTTTGCCTATGCACACCAGCGGGGGGATTGTTACAGAGATTGCAGAGATTATAGATATTGCCGCATCTTCAGAGTGTCCCAGAGCAGATCAGCGGGAACGGCAAGACTGTCTCGCAACCCACGATGAGAGCGCGTGGTTGAAATCATCCGCGTCCACATACTCCTTGCCGCAGCGAGGGCACCGCGAACCCCTAACCGTTGTACCGTATCGCTCAAAGGTTGCTTTTACGGTCAGCATGCCACACTCGCACCGCAGAATCTCCGAACCGGACATATCACTCAAACCTTGCAATCGCAGCCTCGTTCCCTTAAGATTTTGACCTGTTCCTCATAAGGGGTTACGAATACGGTCTGCTCGGATTCTCCTGTAGCAAGTTCGGGGTCAAGAGGTGTATGGTGCTTGTAGCCCCTGTTTGCCATCTCTTCGACCAGTTTCTCGTGCCTCAGATAGAGCGCACCCAGTCTTCCCTTCCAGCGGAGCGTCTCAGGGTGGTTTGAGTACGCCTTCTTGTTGTTGGTTATTATCGACCATAAGGCATGCAATTCCCTGTGCTCGCCAAGCAGGTGATTCCGGCACATGTTCTCAGGAGGTATGTCCCAGATTCTCATATAATCGCCTCGATCTTCAACATACTCAACGTCCTCCGACATTGTTATATATCCGTCTGAAACCGAGCATTACGAGTAGTGCTATTGCCAGGGAGATTGCCGATACAACGATGCAGATCCATTCGAAGTCAAACGAAAAAAAATAGGCGATTCTACGCAAAATCATGAAAAAGAGCGCAAAGACTATCAGATTCAACGATTTCAACTCTTTCGGTATGAATTTCGTCAACGAATATCCGTAATAAAATGCGACCACCATGATTGCCACGGCGAGCAATTCTATGGACATTGCAACTGTTTCGTACTGCATTACCTGAAGAACTCTCCTATTTTCTCGATTACAACCGTCTCCGGACTCTTCGACAGCATGTTTTCGTACTCTTCGAAGTTCCTTATGTGTTCTCTGCTGCCGATGATAGCAATTGTTGAGTCGTCTCCTATAATAGTATCTCCGCCTACATCGGTTATCACCTCACCTGCTACCTCGATTGCTATGACCGTGCAGCCGACCTTCGAGCGTATGTCAAGCTCACTGAGTGTCTTTCCGGCAAAAGGTGAGTCATTCCGGACATGGTATCTTTCGATCTCGATACCTTCGTAGAGCATCACAACGTTTTCCCCATACTCAGAGATTGCCAGTTTTGCCACCATCTGTCCTACTATGATTGCGAGCGAGACAACATAATCAGCGCCCGCTTTGTAGATTCTGTCGCATATCGGCGCGTTCGCCCTCGTAAGAATGATTGAGTCCGGATTCATATTCCTTGCGACAAGAGTTGCAAAGATCGCGTCAGTATCGATGTTCAGCGCAACTATTACAGTGAACGCAGACATAACCCCTGCTTCTCTGAGAATCTCTTCGTTTGAACCATCCCCGACAACATAATCAAATCCACCCCCTTTCAGAATATCCTCATTCTTATCCACCACAACAAAGTCCACTTCAGTGGTTCTCAATTCGGCAACGATGCTCTTTCCGACGTCCCCATACCCGATAACTACGATATGCCCTTTCCGATCCATATCCTCACCGGACCAACTTCTTGAGACCTAGCAGCTGTTCATTGGTACCGACCGCCAGCAGAATCGAGTTAGATCTGATCACATCCGTTGATTTCAGATTTAGCGAGAGTTCGCCACCTGCCCACATCCCTATGACGTTGCAACCGGTCCGCTTCCGTATACCGGAATCCTTCAGACTCTTTCCGATCAGTTCGCTACCCGGATAGATCGGAAATTCGATTATCTCGACGTCCTTCAAGAAATCGGTTGCGCCGACGAGGTGGCTGACCGTCGGGTCCACTGCTTTTCTGCCAATAAAATGACCGAGCATCGATTTCGGAGCGATCACACTGTTCGCACCCGCGTACTCCAGGTATTTTCTCTTGGACAGATCCTCGAGAATGGCAATTATCTTCAGTTCACTCAGCTCCCTTGCGGTCAAAACGATGCTCGCATTCATTTCATCGCTTTTATTGGCTATCAAAACTCTTGCAGTATCTATATTCGCTCCTTTTAGCGTGTCGCCATCGCTTGGATCCCCATGAATACACGGGATCTCTCGCTCCAGCAGATCCCTCACCGTATTCGCATCAGCCTCGATCACTACAAAAGGAATCCTCTGATGTTCAAGTTCATCGATCAGGCTCATAGCAGGCTGGCTGTATCCGCAGAGGATCAGATGATTCGAGAGCTTTTCAGATACACGCGTGGGTAGCGCGGCTTTCACACGCAATTCGATCCACGGCGTGATGATCAGTGGAAAAAGCAGTGCGAATAGTAAAAAAACTCCTGAAATGGCAACCACAACGGAAAATATCCGCCCAACCGCTCCCATGAAGAAAACATCACCATATCCGACGGTGGTCATGGTCGCGATGACCCAGTAGACTGCTGTTACCGGGTTCACCTGTACCATCTGCGCTGGTATCTGCTGCGCCTCCCGATACATCAGAAATAAAAAGATACTGGCGTATACGATGATGAGCGCTATTACAACCACTATATAGCAGAGGATCGATCTTCTGACGCTTGTAGGCATGATCACCGCATCATTTCATTGCTTTTTGCACCAACCGTGCCTGGAATCCATGATATTTTGAAAACCCTTCGGAATCCTTCTGATCGATCGATGATTCGCCGAACGAGACCAGTTCCTCGGAATAGAGTGCGAAATCGGACTTTCTTGCAACGACAGTCGCAGAGCCCGCATGCAGCCGCACCTTCACAACCCCTGTGACCCGCTTCTGAGTCTCGTCGATGAACGCGCAGAGATCTGCGTAGAGCGGCTCGTCCACAAGACCCATGTACGCAAGTTCTGCCCATGCAGCATCCACCATCGCCTTGAACCTGAGTTCACCCCTTGTTAAGGCGAGCATTTCAAGATCTCGGTGTGCATTCAGGAGTATCGTCGCAGCAGGATGCTCATAGATCTCTCTTGCCTTCAGTCCCAGCACCCGATCCTCGATATTATCTGACCGCCCGATACCATGCACACCGCCGATTGCGTTGAGTCTGGTGATCAGGGGGACGCCGTCCATCGTTGCTCCGTTCAATGCTACAGGAACACCGCCCTCAAACGATAATTCGATTATCTCTGGTTCCGTTACATTTTCGGGAGATTTCGTCCATTCATAGATCTCTTCGGGCGGGATTACGTACGGATCCTCCAGTTCTCCGCCCTCGATGCTCCTGCTCCAGATATTCTCGTCCACGCTCCAGATCTTCTCCCTCGTAACCGTGGTCGGTATGTTGTGCTGAAGCGCATAGTCGATCTCCCATTCCCTTGTCAGGTTCAGGTCACGCATAGGCGCGACGAGATCGAAGTCTGATGCGCGGAATATCACATCGAATCTGAGCTGATCGTTGCCCTTTCCTGTGCAGCCATGCGCAAGTGCCTGTGCATTCTCGGATTCTGCAATTTCGACGATCTTCTTTGCAATGAGCGGTCTGGCGAGCGCTGTTCCGAGCACATAGCCCTCATAGAGCCCGTTAGCCTTGATCGACGGAAAGATGTAATCCTTCACGAATTCATCCTTCAGATCGAGTGTGTAATGCCCATCAGCGAGGGCTTCTGCACGTTTCGTTGCGTCGCTGATCTCGGGTTCGGGCTGCCCGACATCGGCAACGACTGTGATCACGCGGTCGTAATCATATCGCTCTTTTAAGAGCGGGATTGCAACGGACGTGTCCAGTCCGCCGGAATATGCGAGTACTACTGTTTTCATAATTATATCCTCGATCATCGGTTGATGGTTTTCAATGCTGGTGGCTTTTTAATTTCTTGATGATATGGGTTATGGCAAAGAAGATTAACACAGAGGACGCGGAGGGCACAGAGAGTTGCTGTGTTCTCTGTCTCCCCTGTGGTTTTCCGAACCCATTCCGGAAGATGGTACAAAGTCTCTTGAGTTAGCCATATAATTTCACCCCTTCTTTCTCCACCAATCTGTTGAATAAATTGTCTCTATCCAGATTGACTATGTCTATGCGCTCCGGGATCTCAAGTGATAACTCCCCATAACATTTAAAGAAATTTTCCGGAGCTGTCCCCTTTATACCGATGTCGATATCGTTAGTGTCGTTGCAATGGAGACAGGAACCGAATAAGATCACTGTACCGACATCATACTTCTCTGCATACTTTAATATATCTGCTTTGTATTTTTCCGATACCATTTGCAGTCTCTTTTGAATTTTTGTCGAAGCTGATTCCGGTACTATCCGAGCCCGAACTATCTCGACTCTCCGTGTATTCGGAGAACATATTCGGATCGAGTCCCGGCATTGCTTGGCAGGTTGTGTATCCGGCAATAGTAATTGAGATCGTTGACATCGATCAACACGTCTGTTACATCGCCCCCTTCAGACTTTAATCTACCAATCAACATATCTGCGTTTTTCCGCCATTCCGAACATGTTAATCCCAACTTTTCCGAATCGTATGCTGTGGCTAAGAGTTCCTGCCATTGATTACAATTATAACGCGCAATTAAAAAGTTCACCGGTTCTACCGATTTACGCTTCCTGGCAAACATTCAATCCCGCCACCCGTAACTCCACTAAACCCTTGCCTTCCGCGGCTGGTACACACAGTACGGCTCTTCGGCGAGGTAGTCCCCGGTTGCAGCATAAGCGCGTGCACGGCAGCCGCCGCAGACCCTCTTGTACTCGCAGATGCCACACTTGCCCTTCAGTTTACTTGTGTCACGCAGATCTGTAAAGACCTTCGCGTGGTCCCAGATATCCTTGAATCCTGCCTCCCGGATGTTTCCTGCAAGAACCGGTAGATACCCGCATGGATAGACTCCGCCGCTTCGTGAGATGAAGCAGAAGCCGGTTCCGCCGAGACAGCCTTTTGTCATCGCCTCAAAGCCGTGAGTCTCGACACTGACCGTGATTCCTTCCTCCTTTGCACGCTCACGCATGATCCTAAAATAGTGGGGGGCGCACGTTGCCTTCAGCTGGAGCCCGACCTTGTCCCGCTGGTCATAGAACCAGTTCAGGATCCGCTCGTACTCGATCGGGGGAATCTCGTCCGCCTCCTGCCCGCGCCCGGTCGGAACGAGCAGGAAGATGTGCAGCGCGTCTGCACCAATATCTGTGCTCAGATCAAGAATTTTCGGTATCTGGTTGATGTTCCTCTGTGATATCGTGGTATTGATCTGCAGACTGATGCCAGCCTTCAGAATCTCGGATATTCCGCTTATTGCGCCATCGAATGCTCCCGAAACCCCGCGAAACGCGTCATGAGTCTCCGCGTCAGCACCGTCGATACTCACGCTGATCCGAGATATGCCCGCGGTCTTCAGCCGCTCTGCAACATCCCCAGTAACGAGTGTTCCGTTGGTTGCGAGCACGACCCGGAGCCCACGATCAACGCCGTATCTCGCTATTTCGTACACGTCGTCACGCATCAGCGGCTCTCCCCCGCTTAAGATTAGAATCGGGCTCGCAAAGTCCACGATCTCATCGATCAGGTGGAACGCTTCATCAGTGGACAACTCATCCGGATCAGGGATCTCTGTAGATGAGCCGCGGCAGTGCTTGCATCTGAGATTGCATGCTCCGGTGAGTTCCCATGCGATCAGGCGCGGTTTTATTGCTTTCGTCTCTTTTGCCTCTGTTGCCATGGCTATCGTTTGATCATCTCGAGCAGATCGCATATCTTGCCTATCGTATCCGTGACAGTCTGCATCCCGACAATGTCTGACTCTGCCGGCGCGTACACGATTCCACCGAAATGGCTGTTGTCGCCGACCACGATCATCCCGTGTATGTGCATCCAGTCGTGGATTGCCTGCACCGTCTTCTCCTGCCCGCCGTTGCGTGAGCCCGCTACGGTGATCGCACCCCCGATCTTGTTTGAGAGCAGCATCCCCTGCTTTCGGAGCAGGAGTGTTCTATCAAAGAGCGCCTTCAGTTGTGCGGTCACGCACCCGAAGTAGACTGGTGACGCGACGAGAATCGCATCCGCACTCTCGAGCCGTGGGTATATTTGTGTCATGTCGTCTTCGATCGCACACCGTTTTGCGCTCTCACACGCGTAACATGCCGTACATGGGGCGATTGTCTGCTCTGAGAGAAAAATTCGGTCTACCTCAAAGTTTCGATCCTCCGCAATGTCAAGCGCTGTGTTGATCAATTGTTCACTATTCTCGTTCTTTCTCGGACTTCCCGATATTCCTGCGATTTTCATGATATCACCTGCATGCCTGCGCATCTGCACATATACAATGGAGGTTATGGATATATTATATTTGCTCGGGGGATGTGTATTGATAGCAGTGTAAACCGGTCAGGGGGTTCCCTGCTATATGTGTCACAATGACATACTACAAGCTATTATTGTATTGTGTTGACATGCGCGAAGACTGCCAGGTATGGGTTCGGTAGCATGACCCCGGTGCATTGAAATCGATATCCTACAACCTCCTGATCCTGGAAAAACAGACACTTCAAGTAGATCACCGACCGAATCTGTAATGAACAATCATGTAGAAACAAAAAGTTTATATAACATGTAGGTGTGAGTTATGCGCACCAAGAAAGTTTAAACCGATGCACTCTATCATGTGTCTGTGAGGCAGGACGCATATACCGGTTCGTGCATGGGCTGCACCGGAAAGCGAGTTTCTTGGATAACTATTTAGGAGGAACCAAACGTGGCAGATACAATAGACCTCTATGATGACAGAGGGAAGAAGTTGAAGGGCGACGTCGATCTTCAAGCTATAAGTCCACTCAAGAACGCGGGGATTTTGAACATGGTTAATACCGTTAAGCGAACGGTAGCTGTGAACCTCGCGGGAATTGAGAAAGCATGCAAGAATGCAAGCTACGGCGGGCAGAGCCGGAATATTCCGGGTCGTGAAGTAGACATTGATCCAACAGCAAAGGCAGACAAGATCGCAGCACGAGTCAAGGAACTGATTCAGGTCGAAAAGGGTGACGACACTGAAGTTACGGTTCTTGGCGGCGGAAAGTTCTTGCGAGTTGCAGCACCAACCAGGAGAATCGAAGCTGGCGCTGAATACGTTGCCGGAATGACATGCACGGCAGCAGCACTTACTGAAGCACTGCGCGAGGAGTACAATCTCGGAATGTACGACACACCTTATGTCAAGAACGCGGTCTGGGGAACATACCCACAGACGATGGACATGAAGGGCGGAAACGTGCTCTCAGTCTTGAGCATTCCGCAGAACGATGAAGGTCTCGGATTTGCTCTCAGAAACATCATGGCAAACCACCTTGCGATGCTCTCCCAGAGAAACGCGATGAACTGCGCTGCAATCTCAAGCATTCTTGAGCACTGCGGAGTCTTCGAGATGGGACAGGCAATCGGTCTCTTTGAAAGGTACCAGTTACTTGCGCTGGCATACCAGGGACTCAACGCAAACAACATGGTGTACGAGATGGTCAAGAACAACGGCAAGACAGGAACAATCGGAACCGTTGTCCAGGAGACCGTCGAACGCGCAATTGGTGACGGCGTTATCGCTGTTGACAAGACGATGCCATCAGGATACAAGGTCTACAAGGCAAACGATGTGTGCATGTGGAACGCATACTGCGCAGCAGGTACGTTGGCAGCAACGATGGTGAACTGCGGTGCACTCCGTGGCGCACAGGCGGTATCATCAACACTTCTGTACTTCAACGACATGATCGAGAAGGAAACCTCACTCCCGGGATGCGACTGGGGTCGAGTCGAGGGTACTGCGGTAGGATTCTCCTTCTTCAGCCACTCAATCTACGGCGGTGGCGGTCCTGGTGTCTTCAACGGCAACCACGTTGTTACGAGGCACTCCACAGGAATGGCTATCCCATGCGTGGCAGCAGCGGTTGCACTTGACGCAGGAACGCAGATGTTCTCGCCAGAGTCAACATCCGCAATCGTGCTTGACACCTTCAAGGATGTGCCAATCATGATGAACCCACTCAAGGAGGTCGCAGCAGCGGTGTAAAGAGGGATTGTTTCATGGTTACAACAACAGAGTCTGATCCCGTACAATACGAGATATTTCCGCAGAGGATGCTTGATCCTTCCTCAGCACAGGAGCTCTTGAATCGGCTTGAGCAGATCAAGGGTGTTACTCGCGTGCTGGTTCAGGGTCCAAGACTTCCGCTCACAGTTCCTTACGGACCCGGAAAGGGCGTTCCGGTCGATCACCAGGCTCGAGAGGTTATTCGGGTGGGTGATCAGGTGATGGAACTGCAGGTCAAGGTAGGACGGATACGCCTTGAATCAGAGCATGATGTGATGGAAGAGATCAGAGCGCTATGTGAAGAGCTGTTCACGTTTCCTTATGAACTCAA
>DAWR01000142.1:0-2763 GCA_002506015.1 Candidatus Methanogasteraceae archaeon UBA261
GTCCCTGCTTGTGGTATGGTTGTTACCGGTCTTCGGTTTATTCAAGGGATGTCAGATTATATTGATTATTAATATAATATATGGCTATCTATATATTTTATATTTCTGCAATTTAGAGAATCATACGAGATCTGTGATGGATGTACTGGTGGACGGGGAATGGATCATCATGATTGCGCTATATACGGGTATTAACTCGTGTTTCGGAGTCCTTGCCTGACGTATTTTCCAGTGCGAGAAAAATTTCTCGGTTCAAGAAAAAAATTCCAGTGCAAAACCTTTAATATTCATTACCCACACTAATAGAGGTATGAGTGCGGAAACAGACTATGACGAAGTTAAGAACGAATTAAAATTCATATCCACGTCCGGGGTGCGCGTCAAAATACTGATCAGCCTGAACAACGGAAATTTAGCTACAGATCAACTGAAAGACAAGTTCGGTTATCGAACATCAACCATCCTGCCTGTGCTCGCGGAGTTGAAGTCCAAAAACCTCATAGAGCAGTATAACCGAGATTATGGACTAACCTCACTGGGGAAATTCTATTCACTTCTGCTGATTAACAACATCGAAATGCTGAAGATGCTGAGGGATCACGAAACATTCTGGCTGAATCATGAGGTGCAAAAGATTCCTGAGCCATTCCTCTCACAGATCGGATCATTGAACAACTCGCAGATTGTAGATAACACCTCTGCAAATCCTTTCGAAACCCACGAAAAGTTTATGGGCATGCTCGATGGCTGCAGTGTCGTGCGGGGAGTCTCCCCAATTCTGTATCCGGATTATCCTGACCTATTCAAACGCCTGATTAACAGCAAGGCTGATGTGCGATTGCTTGTGACTAGAGAGGTGTTTGAACTGATGCGTGTGAAATACGCTGGTGTTTTGCAGGCTGTGATCAATGAACCAAACTTCAGTTTGAGAACGACGCGTGAGGAGATCCGAACGGCATTTACCGTAACAGACAACTTCTTATCACTGGGTTTATACCGAACCGACGGGAAATATGATTTTGAAGCCGACATAGTCAGCGAAGATGCCGCTGCAATCAAGTGGGGAACTATGCTCTTCGAGTATTACTGGAATCAATCGACAGACGTTACGCTGCATGATTGTGACTGACCCTCACGTCCCAACCCACACTGGCTCTGTGAGCTTCGCGAGCGTTGCGATCGCAGACAACACCGCGATGTAACTCGTCTTCGGATTCTCTGGAGACGGCAGATTCTCATTTTTAACCGTCAGCACTCCAAACGCCCCCGTGACCTCAATCTCGTGAACATTCCGCGTGAGTGTTGGATCCGCAATAATTCGCACCACCGTATCCTCGTATCCGATGCCTGCAAGACTGAGCGTGCCTGCCACGTTCACATTCGCAGGGAATGCCTGCACAGCATCGGCAGCAGACCCCTCGAAGAGCAGCAGCTCATCGGTGAGCGATGAAAGATCAATCCCATGCGCCGCAACGTAAGGCGCACCGGAAAACCCTGACGGTGGCTTTCGCGTCGTTAACACAACGGACGCAATCCCACCGATTTTCGCGGATTTGATGCCGTCGATTCCGGCAACCGCACCCGACGGAATATAGATTCTGCAGCGATTGCGCAGTGCCAGATCCTTGAGCCGGTCCAGAAGTTCCGCATCCGAGAGCGCGCCCACGCTCATGACCATGAGATCACATCCTGCTGAGAGCACCGCTGGTGCGATCCTGTGCACCGCGTTCTGGGATGCCGCCTCAATAACGATGTCCACGGATTTCGCCATCCTGTTGATGTTCATCGCCTCGGGATGGGTGGCAAGCGAGTCTGCGAGGTGTTCTATTGCAGGATCCCGGTCGCAGATTGCGACAAGATCCGCATCAATCACCCCATCATCGATTGCGCGACATATTGCGCTCCCGATCGTACCGCACCCGAAGACCCCGATTCGTAATCTATCTCCGGTCATGTTTTATCTCGATTGTTATGTCTGTGTCTATCGCCGTGTAATCAACGCCTTTCAGAGATGCTACCATCCCAAAAATTGTCTTTGAGACGATATCCTGAACAAATGGTCCCATCGGTACCTCTTTTCCGTCAACGGTGGCTCTCACAAATCCGCCCTGCATCAGACAATCAGATATTGCCGCATCCCCCCGAAATATAGCCTCTGCCATCTCCATGCAGCCATCGTATCCGCATTTGCCGCAATTCATCCCCGGAAGTTTGTTGCACACCTTCTTGACCTCGATTGTCTCTATCATATAACTGAGAAGGTTATCAAAGTCGTCGGTTGCGGGATCGTACCTGCGCACGTCGTCCTCGCCCTCAATTGGCATCTCGCCGAGAACAATCTTTGGTATTGCCGCAGTCTTGTGCCCCTCAACGATTATCACATCAGGGGACGTCATGCTGTCCGTGATTCTCAGGATATCCTCGAGCGACATGCCAGCCTTCATGATGAATGCAGTCTCATCCGAAGTGCTCGCGACAACCACCCTGGCGCCTGATTCGCCATGTTTCCATGTGTCTTTTCCTTCAATGTCCATGTAGAATCCATCTTTTGGAATGTTCTTTATCGTGGACACAGAATATCCGCGCGCGCTCAACCCTTCGACCAGTTTACAGACGAGAGTCGTCTTTCCGGTGTTGTGGTAGCCAACAACACCGATTGTGGCTGCGTTAGTCATTGTATCGATCCTCCACTTTGGTATTCATGATCTCTATTTGTTTGACAATCTTATCACAATCGCTCTCTTTTGAGTCGCGGTATCGTAT
>DAWR01000142.1:2888-7941 GCA_002506015.1 Candidatus Methanogasteraceae archaeon UBA261
CAAAGGGATGATCCGGGTTTTTCAGCCGCCCATCGTCAAGAACAAAACCCTTGACGATATATTCTCGCAGCCGCTGGGTCGCCCATTGGCGAAATCGGGTGGCAACATGGGATTTTATGCGATAACCGACAGAGAGGATCATATCCCGACTGTAGAATTTCGTTCTGTAATTTTTGCCATCGGCAGCAGTTGTCAAGAAATACTTGACAACTAAATTTTCATCAAGTTCTTTTTCCGAAAAGATATTCCGAATGTGCGAACGTGTATTCTGTTTCGTTGTCTGGAACAACTCCGCGATCAACTTCTGTGTCAGCCAGACCGTCTCATCCTCGAGCAGGACCTCTATTTTAGTCTGACCACCCCCCATTTGGTGAAGCAGGATTTGAGAGTTGTTTGTCGCTGGCGTAGTATCAGCCATTGTACACCCCCCTGTAAAACGACCTGTATGTCATCGATCCACCATCATCGCGTCGCCGCCCCACCAGGCTGTTGCTGATGTGAATAGATCGTATCCCGCACCGCCGGCACCCTCCCCGCCTTTCTGATGATCCAGTCAAACTCTGCCGGCGACATATATTCGCCTGACGTCGCTCCTGCCGATTTTGATATCTTCTCTTCCATTAATGTCCCCCCGAGGTCATTTGCGCCGCAATGGAGCGCGTACTGGGCAAGTTTTGTCCCGAGCTTCACCCAGCTCGCCTGAATGTTCTTGATGTGGGTGTGGAGCACGATTCGTGCGAGCGCATGCATCCGCAGGTCGTCAATTCCGGTGATGCCGTAATTGCCGCTTGCAAGCATCTCGCTTCCGAGTTCGTTGTTGTGCGGCATGAACGGTAGCGGCACAAACTCTGTGAACCCGTGTGTCTCCTTCTGGATATCCCGTATCAGGAACAGATGCTCGATTCGATCCTGCATCGTCTCGATGTGCCCGTACATGATCGTTGCAGTCGTTCTGATGCCGAGATTGTGTGCATTTCTGATGACACCTGCCCACTCTTCCGTATTCAGCTTGTCAGGACATATTCTTTCGCGCACCCGGTCCACAAGGATCTCTGCTGCAGTTCCCGGCATTGTGTCAAGCCCTGCACCTTTCAGCGCAACAAGTGCGCCTTTGACGCCCACACCGCCTCTTGCCGCATGGTAAACCTCCATCGGCGAGCATGAATGCAGGTGAATGTCCGGAAACTCGGATTTGATCGATTCAAGAATCTCGCAGTAGCTATCCAGTCGCATATCCGGGAGAATCCCGCCCTGAATGCATATCTCGGTTGCGCCGATTTTGACTGCCTCCTGCACCTTCAGAAGGATCTCGGATATCTCCATCCGGTAGCCGTTTGGGTCTCTGAATGCGCAGAACCGGCATGTTCCGATGCACCGGCTCGTGAAGTTGATGTTTCGATTGAGGATGTATGTCACGGTGTCGCCGACTGCTTCTGCGCGTAGCTCATCTGCCAGTCTGAAGAGTTCGGGGAGCGGTGCGTTGGCGAGCATTATCGCATCCTCATTTGTACATTCACCAGCGCGGGCGCGGTCAAGGAGGTCTGTAGGAAGCATGGTACTCTCGCGTACGTTATATGTAATACATATAAATATATTGGTTTGAGAGAGGTTGAATATGACTGCGGGCAATACGAGTGGCATGCCCAACAGAAGATCGCGGACCAGGATATTGACGTCGATTCCGATTCCGACATCGGTGGTGGTGTTGATTGTGATATCGACGCTGGCGGTCTCTCTTTCCGGTTGTGTCTACGAAAGCGAGGTTACGGACAATTCACATCATGTCGATCTGACAGAGTACCATGCCGAGGTTATGGGTCATCTGCAGATCATAATTGAGTTCTGGAACCGCACCACCACGCTCTTCAACGAGCACGAGTACGCGGCATGCCGTGAAGAATGCGAGCGATTGGATGAGCGAAACAAGGAGTACGCCTCGTCAATTGGGTCGTTTGAGCAAGTTATCGCGGAGTCTTCGCTAACAGAGTCGGATGATATGTATTACGAAGCACAGTTCAAGATTCTGCATGCGATTCACAATAATACCAACCAATCTGCATTCGATCTCAGTCTGGCGTGTGGATATGCTTCCGAAGGAAATGACAGGAAAGCACGCATCTGTGCAGAACGTGCTTCCAGGCACATCAATTCATTCTACGCCAATATAGATCGTTTCAATACCAACGTCAACGTCAGCAACACGGGATCCCGCAATTTCGTACCCCCTGTACCGGACGATTACGAATCATCCTCGCCCGATCCACTGAATGCGACTTCGCACGAAGTATCCATCCCCGCTGAGATTCCTGACCCGTACTACCTCACAAAGACCACGTTTCAGAACACACATGACGAGGTGAAACGGCTACTTGGCAAGGGATTTATCACGCCGTACGAGGGGTTCGTCTTCGATTGCTCGGAAATGTCATCGTACATCGAATGGAAGCTTGAATGCCACAACATAACCGCATATATCGCAACAAAAGACAACTGGGACGGGGTGTACGGTCACGCGTGGGTGATTGTCCCGTTGAAAAAAGGGAAGTGTCTGGCAATCGAACCAACGATCAGTGCTGCCGAGGGGAGTTTCGGCGAAGAGATGATCACGTATGATCAGAAATATTTCGTCTACGACCACCTCTTCGAGGACATCTATGATGCCTCTGAGTTCTTCGGAGCGGATGAATGGGACTGGTGGAATAAGCTGAAATTGAGGTGATTCCGCACCAAGGCGTGGCGTACTTACTCGATATTGTGTAAATATCCGCATATAAAACCACATGTTATTGAGCAAGTACGACGGCGTGACAGCACCCCCTGATGAAAAGACTTAACATAGAATAGAGCGTCTCGGTACCGCGATGCGTGTCTATGAAAACCCGCTACTGAAGCTGAACGTCGCGGTACATGACGGCAAAGTGCAACTCGATTCCGAAGGGGCGCTCTCGCTACCAGCAAAACCGATCTTGAAGAAGATAAACAGAGTTTTCGCAGACGAGAAACCGATTTTTAGCGGGGGCGATGAACTCATCTTCTCGACATGGATTCCACCAATACCAGGCAAGGCATTCGACCGGATGATATCCGCGGAGATTGCCGCACTACTGAAAAAACGAGTTCCGGATCAGACATCAATAGGAATCACGATGCGCTGCCCGAACAACTGCATTCACTGCGGCGCATCCGATGTCACGGGTGGCGAAGAGTTGTCCCGTTCCGAGATTGAGGGCGTGATCGATCTGGCGCTTGATCTTGGCACGTATCTGATCTCCTTTGACGGCGGCGAGCCAATGATGCGAGACGACCTCCCGCAGATGGCGTCTTATGTGGACAAAGAGAAGGCGATTGCAACCTCGTTCACATCGGGGTACGGGTTGTCCGAATCGATGGCATGTGCGCTCAAGAATGCCGGCATGTACGCGGTCCGGGTCAGTCTCGATGGCGTTGATGCGAGCAGCCATGACCGGATGCGTGGACGCACCGGCGCATTCGCTGATGCGATTTCGGGAATCAAGAATGCGCTCGAAGCAAAGCTGCTCGTGGACATGTTTGTTGTGGTATCGCCAGAGAACATCGATTGCCTGGATGACTTCTATTCGCTTGGCTGCAATCTCGGCGTCCACGAAATCTCGCTCTATGAGATCATCGCTGTTGGCAGGTGGATGGACCACGAGGACGAGGTAATCACAGAGAACGATGTTCGCAGAATTACAAATTTTCAGAAGAGCATCAATCGGGAATCGGATGGTCCCCGGGTCACAGCTTTTCCATATTTCATGGGTCCTGCCCTCTTCGGCTGCTTTGCAGGCAGACGGTGGGTGCACGTGACAGCAACTGGCGACGTTCTGCCGTGCGCTTACACGCCGCTCTCGTTCGGAAACGTGCGCTCCGAGCCGCTGGAGGTAATCTGGAAGCGTATCGGGGGACATCAGGCATACAAAGGGTCTGCCGATTACTGCATGATGCGGAATTTAGAGTTTCGGGAGCGCTGGATTCATTCGATTCCGGATGGTGCAGAGATGCCGTATCGGGTCAGGTGAACCTGGATCGTAACTATACAGCACATACGACAGTATCATGCGACCTCGCCATACCGGTACTGCAACCCTGAACACAACATGAGCCAAACGGGAATTTAGCCACGTGGTGTGCGGAGGATTATACGGCTTCTACCAGAAGCGAATCCTCTACAGACTCAGGTGTATAGCGCGTGATATATCTTTGGATTCAGGAGTGGTTTAAATTGGGAAAAACGATTAAACTGAGCCCAGTTGTAGCTTTTCCTCTGGCTACGTCAATTGACCTATTTAAGGGTGAGTCTCACGACATGGTGGTAGAAGTTCTGTAGCGATCATAGATTCCCGCTCATTCCGCAGTAGCGATAGTGCCCTATTCTGGCAGTTGTGCTTACATAAGACAGTCCAATGTGCCCGGAAAATAATAAAAAATCGCTTATTTTTTTGGTGACCGCATATCTGCAATCGCCCTATTGATGATCTCAGAAACTCCCTCTTGATCCCACTTTTCCGAGTTAATCACAAGATCATAGATCTCATGATCGCTGAGATCTATGCCATAATACTCCATGTAGCGCTCGGCTTCGCACGCTGCCCGCTCCTCGATCCCTGCGGCAGCGTCCGCTGTTGGGATTCCCTCGCGAAGTGCGACTCGCGCCGCCCTGATATCGATCGGGGCTGTGATTAGGACTGCGAGATCGGGCTCTGTCATCCACGCGGAGAGTCTCCCCTCGAGTATGATATCCTTGCCTGTGCCCCGCGCATCCGTTGCAATCTCCTTCTGGCGCCGATCGATCTCTCTGTCGATCTCGGAATCATTCGTTGCAAGGTCTCCAAACTCCTCGAGTGTCAGCCCCCGTTCTTTAGCCATATTCCGGAATATCTCTCCGGCAGAGACGAGACGGACTCCGAGACACTTTGAGAGGATGCAAGCCACTGTGCTCGTTCCACTTCCTGGCAGTCCGCTTATCGCGATTGTCATTGGCATCAGATAACAGGACTGCCTCATGCTATTTATTCATACGTGTTTAGCTAAC
>DAWR01000047.1:0-667 GCA_002506015.1 Candidatus Methanogasteraceae archaeon UBA261
TTGATTTGGATTGCATTTGGTCTGGTCGAAAATAAGATTGTGACTGGTGATGCACTTCGAGAGCAAAAATTTGAGTGAGCGATCACGGCATTTTGAGTGGGTGGGGCCATAATTAGAATTGCTGCAGGAGCTAGGTTCGTGAGAGGTCTCTTGTCGCAATTATCGTGTCCTGTTTCATATCCACCATTTTAATCACCCCAGATCGCGTCAAGGATCGTTTCACGTACATAGCACGAATCCGGTTAATCGAAGCTTACCTGAAAGTGGTAGAACTGGGCGTTTCCGAGGCAGGCACGATATGCAAGGAGACAAAAATTCCGTTTGGCAGAATATATCAGGAATTAAACTCGCTCGCTGCCAGGGGGTTAATCGAAGTTCAGAACACCCGACCGAAGCGATACACGGCAAGAAAACCCGGGCTGGCATTCAAGGCGTTGTTGCGGAAAAAAAGGGATGATATGGAAGAAGAGTTGCAGAAAACGGTCGAAGTGGCATTGCAGCTGGAAGAGATCATTTCAAAGAAAGTTCCGAATGCACCCGCAGAGAGAACGTTCTGGGCAACCGCAGTCGGTGTAGAAGAAGCTATTGAAATGATGCGATCGAACTTTGAAGAGGCGGAGAAAGATATCTGCATAATCCTTCAGCATGCATATCCGGAAGAGGAATG
>DAWR01000047.1:738-4032 GCA_002506015.1 Candidatus Methanogasteraceae archaeon UBA261
TTATGGAAAAACATGGAATAAAAGAAAAGATAATGAATAATGTCGAGATGAGAGTGATGAAAAGAACAAGTCCATCTCACTTTGAGGTTATTGATAGTGAAAAAGTTGTTTTGAAGGTGAATAATCCAAAAAATCCGGGACAGATATTCGCGATGACGGAAATATGGGATGTTAAACTGGCAAAGGAGATCAGAGAGACATTCGAGGAGATGTGGAAAGAGGCAAGACCGTTGGAATCGGGGAGGTTCGGTGAAGGAGCGGGATCGACAGATCAGCAAGAGCAATGATAAAGCAGTCATGCGTAATCATCGGAATCATCTACAGGAACTCCACGTAGATTCCACACATCCAGAAGATTTAAACTTACGCAGGAGCATATACTCCATGAACTGGATGTGATGGTGAGATTCATGGAAACAACGGTAGCAACAATCGATCTGCCGTCTTCTTTCTTGACGGCAACAAAAGTCAAAGAAGACGAGCTTGATACATTCATCAGACAGTCACTGGCTGTGGAATTGTACAGGGAGGGTACATTGTCACTCGGGAAAGCAGCAGAAGTTGCCGGTGTGCGGAATAAGTGGGAGATGCTGCTGCTGCTGAATGAAAAGGGAATTCCGATAGATTATACCGCAAAAGATGCGAGAATCGATCTTGAGACGTTAAAAGAAGCGTTGGGTAGATGATGATTGTTGTTTGCAATTCCACACCGCTCATTGCGCTTTCACGAATCGGAAAGCTGGAACTGTTGAGAGAATACTTTTCAGAAGTTTATATCCCACAAGAGGTTTACGATGAAGTGGTGACGCGTGGTAGTGGATTATCTGGTGCAAAAGAGGTAAAATCTGTGGATTGGATAAAAGTAGAGATGGTTACGAATGAAATTGCAGTTGATTCGCTCTGCACGACACTGGATCGGGGCGAATCAGAGGCTATAGTACTTGCAAGGGAAAAGAATGCGTTATTGATCCTCGATGACGGGGATGGGCGGCGGATTGCAAGATCACTCGGAATCAAGATAACCGGAACGATCGGTATCCTATTGCTGGCGGCAGAGGATGGAAGACTCGATTTAAAGCGGTCGATCGATGATCTCATGTCTGCCGGCTTCAGGCTTAGCAAAAAAGAATATGGGAAGATTGTTTCTGGTGCGATGGGTGGGTGAACTCGAGCTTTTCCGGAAACTATTGCGTACACCCCTCACCCCTCCCGTTCCACAACCTCTCCGTCAGCGAGCCAGATCACCCGATCCACGATGTCCGCATCCTCAAGCTCATGCGTGACCATCAGGACCGTCTGCCCTATATCCCGATTCAGCGCCCGGAACAGCTCAAGAATCTGCTTCGACGAGGCACTATCCAGATTTGCGGTCGGCTCGTCGGCAAAGAGAATCTTTGGCTTGTTGATGAGCGCCCGCGCAATCGCTACCCGCTGTTGCTCGCCGCCTGATAGTGCTCTGGGGCGGTGGTCCGCCCGCTCAGCAAGCCCGACCTTCTCGAGTGCATCCACCCCCTTTGTGACGCATTCATCCTGCGACAGCCCGAGAGCCATTGCCGGCAGGTACACATTCTCAAGGGCAGTGAGTTCAGGCAGGATCGCGTACTCCTGGAAGACGTAGCCGAACTTCTCGAGCCTGAATCTCGTCTGTTCGGACTCGGAGAGTCTGGAGATATCAACCCCATCGATCATGATCTCGCCTTCTGTCGGCGTGTCGAGAAGTCCTAACTGGTGCAAGAGCGTCGATTTTCCGCTCCCGCTCTTTCCCATGATCGCTGCAAACTCACCCCGCCTGATATCGATCGTCACTTGGTTCAGCGCGGTCACCTGCATATTTCCCATGACGTAGGTTCGTGATAGGTTTCTCGTCGCAATTATCGTGTCCTGCCCATCTCGTTTCATCATTCAATCCCCCCAGATCGCATCAAGGATTGTTTCACGCACCGCCCGCCACGACGGGAGGAAACCTGCGATTGCAGCAGATATAATCAACCCCACACTTCTCACGATGGCAGCTTTTTGCTCGATTAAAAGTGTCACATTCCCCATGGGAAATACCATTGGGTGCTTGATGAAATAGGGTACCAGTATGGCAAACATGATCACCAGTCCGGCAATGCAACCACACATCGCATAAAATACAGCCTGGAATATATACGACCGGATGATTATCGATTCCTTGATCCCGATCGCCCGCAGGATCCCCATCTGCCTTCGTTTGCTCACTGTACTGACGTAGATCACGATGAAAATGGTGACGCCTGCAACAAAGAAGCCGATAGCTCCGGTGAGTGTATTCAGCACAGAGAAACTCTGTGTGAGTGTGGCGACTATCCCTGCGTACACAGTCCACGGTTTAATGTCTTCATGCACGCCCAGCTCAACGAACTGGTTTAGAAATCTACCCTCTTCGCCCTTTGTATCAGTCTTTACAAGAATCTGGGACGCCATATCGTGGATTCCGAGCACTGACTCCAGCTCCTTCTCGGTTACGTATGCCAGCTGATTCGACTGGATAAAGTTCGTATCAAAGATCCCTTTCACCCGATACTCACGTCTAACCCCGTTCGTGAATGTTACCTCCACGGTATCGCCGACCACAACGCCGCCGAGCGATATGTGTTCGAGGCTCCCCCCGTGCCCACCTGCGATCTCTTTTCCGATGATAATCTCCCCTCTGTCATACTTGCTCAGATACTCACCCGCAATCATCATATCAGGAACAAGAGAGACCGTTCGCTCATCATCAGGATCGACTGCGCGGATACTCCATGCGCCACTCCGCTCTTCATAAGCGATGGTTGCACCTGTGACGTACTGCGCAGAGGTGCCTATAACCCCTGGTACATGGATTATCTTCTTCACAACCGAGTCAGGGTTCTTGATATATACCTCATCATCTTTCGGCTCAATCACGATGTTGCTGTAAAGGGTATCGATCACCTGTTTCTCAGTGGCGTCGCCCATCCCGTCAAAGACCGATGTTGTGAACATGAGGTTCACGAAGGCGAGCGCCATTATGAGGATTGTGAGCGCTGATGTTCCCCTGTTGCCCTTTGCGATGAATTTGTAGGCGAGGAATGCTGAAACCTTGAGCTCTGTTGTTGTGGATGCCATTTTACCGATCCGATCTGTTTTGATTGACGTTATTCGTTTCATTTGTGATTTTTTAGTACCCATCGTAGATTGCAAATGACTCGTTCGGACAATTTCACGAATCCGGTTCATTCATTTCTTCCTGCGAAAGTAAAGCCCGCAGACAACGATGAGCGCAGCCACCGCGAGAGCCGGAATCAG
>DAWR01000112.1:0-6755 GCA_002506015.1 Candidatus Methanogasteraceae archaeon UBA261
GGCGACCTGCGGAATGTCAGCTTTAATTTGGAAATTATCTGCATGTTGCACTGCGATATCATCTGCATCGCATTATTATTCCCGAATGCACCATCAAGCACGGCATATTTGATGGGAATGGTCGTACCAATCAGCGACTGCACCTTTTTCAACATACTCTGGATAAAACAGAGGTAGGGTGGTAGTTCCACATCCGCCTTATTATTGTTTTTACTGCCTTTGGGTCTACCCCGTCCTCTTTTTTTCCTGGATTTGCTATCATTTTCGGACATTCCGCACGTGTTTTTGCAAAAAGATCTATTTTTTGTAAATGGCGAATAGTGGCTATTGCTTGTGATTTTAGGTTTTTGAAGATAATAGATTTATTAAAGTACATATTTTTTACATAAATATGTAAAGCATCCACTGTTGAAATTGGGTGGGTTGTGCCACCACAGTATAAAAATAATATTTTTTAGATATTTAAAACCGCTATCGGTAGAAATTATGGGAAATAAATGCCGACCTGCGGAATGTCAGTTCCATAGTCTCAAATATTTTTTTTGATGGCACATTCTTCCATGACACAATAATAGATTGTGGTAGTACTTAATAGTTGTTCAGGTTAATTCTTAACGAGCCCTAAAAAGAAGTCTTGCGGAAAAATTACAAAGACAAGTTCCATAGCTGATTATCCGGTTCCGCTATCTATGGCGGTGCCTGTTGGGTTAATCGCCAATGAACTGCTCTCAAACATCCTGAAACATGCTTTTGTTAGCAGGGCGGAGGGGACAAACGAGGTCAAGCTCACCGCATCAGAAGAAGGCAAGATCAATCTGGGTGTGAGCGATGATGGGGTGAGACTGCCTGCCGGGTTCGATATCGATAAAACCAGAACACTGGGCTTGCGCCTGATAAAAATCCTCACGGAAGACCAGTCGCAGGGAACCCTGGAGGTTATCAGTTGCGGAAGGGCAACATTTAATACGGAATTCGATAGAAGATATAATGGTGGGGTGTACTATGGGGAAAGCAAGAATATTGATAGTCGAGGACGAAGCCGTCGTTGCCGAAAATCTGGAGATGGCAATCTCCGATGCTGGTTACGATGTGGTTGGACGTGCTGCCAGTGCAGATGACGCTGTAAATGCTGCAATCGCGCATAAACCGGATCTGATATTGATGGACATCATCCTGATCGGGGATAAAACTGGCATAGATGCGTCTTATGAAATAAAAGAGAAGCTGGATATCCCGATCATATTTTTGACTGCATATTCGGATCTGGAGTTCATTGATCGAGCTAAGAACACCGAGCCTTATGCATACATTGTCAAGCCGTTTCAGGAGGCACAACTCTTTGCATCTATTGAGATGGCACTGTACAAAAGCCAGGTGGCGAGGAAGTTAAAGGAGAGCGAGGAATGGTTTTCCACAACTCTTCGGAGTATCGGTGATGCCGTGATCGCAACTGATATCAGTGGATGTGTAACGTTCACGAATCCTGCTTCCGAGGAACTGACTGGATGGAAACAAGAAGATGCTGTCGGAAAGCCACTGGAAGATATATTTAACATTATAAATGAGGAAACCGGCGAAAAGATGGAGAATCTTGCAGAGGGGGTCCTTAGAGGGCGCGCTCTTGAGCTGACAGATCAGTCGGTGTTGATAGCCAGAGACGGGGTGAAAGTACCCATCGCGGATAGTGGCGCACCTATCAGAGATGGTAAAGGGGACATTATCGGCGCAGTTCTGGTTTTTCAGGATGTTACCGGTCACAGACAGGCAGAAAAGCGCATCGAGGAGGAATATCGACGTGCAGAATTCTATATTGATCTCATGGGTCATGATATAAACAACATGAGCCAGATCGCGAGTGGGTATCTTGATCTGTTATCCAGAACGCCCGGTCTCCCCCCCGAATCCAGGAAATATGTGGAGGTTGCTCTCGGTCATGTCAGAAAAAGTGCGGATATTGTATCCGGCGTTAAAACACTCTCGGAAATCCGGTCAGGTGAGGTAGAACTTGCGAAGATCGATATATATCCTGCGTTTGCAAGTGCAGTTGCGACCGTGATGGCACAACCAAGAGATGTTGAGATTAACTCGGATATATCCCCTGGCAAATATGTAATCCGCGGCAATACACTGCTTCCGAACGTCTTCTCAAATCTTTTGAACAATGCTGTCAAGTTCGATCGGCATGACCTCGTTGAGATCGATGTTGATATCAGTTCATCGGATGATGGCAGGTACTGGAGACTTGAGTTTAAGGATCGGGGGCGTGGCATCAACGGTGACTACAAGACGATCATATTCAACCGTCTGGAACAGGCTGGTGCGAGTGCACAGGGTTCCGGACTCGGGCTCACCATCACAAAATACATCGTTGAGAGCTATGGCGGAAACATCAGGGTTGTGGATCGAATAGAGGGTGACCGAACACAGGGCAGTAATTTCATCGTACTACTTCCAAAATGGGACGGGGATTGATTATGGCAACGATATTCATTGTGGATGACGAACCGATGCTTCACGAACTCTATGGACAAATCCTCATGATGAGTGGACATGAGATCGTTGCAGATGCGTATGACGGCGATGAGGCGATTGAGATGTTCAAAAGGATGAACAAACCTCCTGCGGCTGTGATTATGGATCACCGAATGCCGGGGAAGGATGGAATTGAGACCACAAAGGAGATGTTGAAGATCAATCCGGATATGAAAATTATATTTGCAAGTGCTGACGACGCTATCAGGGGCGATGCGCTCGCATCGGGCGCGTGTGATTTTCTGTCAAAACCGTTCCCTATAGGCGATCTACTGGCAGAGATTGAGAAGATGGTGGCAGCGTAGCCGTTTCATCGATGGTAATCTCCTCCCGTACGCCTCTGTTACGGTAGGAATCGTTGACGGACGAGATGGTATAAATCCGATTCATCTGTGTTCGGTTAAGTGCCGCAAGCGATCTCGTTCAGTCAGTGTCAGTACTTTTAATCGAGTATTGTGCAATTTTAGAATCGTATCTTAGATAAAACAATTGGCATGGAGCTACAGAGGCTCACAGATGGCTGCAACTGGTTTTAAGATATCATTTGTGCGCAATGTGGGATCGGGAAAACTCTGCGCACCCTGTGGCTAATTTTCTATAAAACATAATAATAAATTGTATATACTTCTATTGGCTATGTGATAGCAATCCGTAAAGTGCTTGCTATTATTGGAATGTCTCTGATCGCATCCTCACTTCACAACCTCGCTCGCATTCGTGATCACCGGGTCCGCACCAAGCACCTCAAGCCTCGTTGCGATCTCGTTTGCGCCGTGATGCCCGCCAGTGACAGCGATTGCGTGCCTGAGCGCACAGTCAACAACAACGACTGCGGGGTCGGTCCATTTGCTCCGCAGAAACGGCGCAATCATCCTGACCGCAATCCCGCAGGACATGATCGCGATGATCGCATCATACCCCGAATCTTGAGAAAAGGCTTGGGAAAACGCAGAATCAGAGTACCAGATCACCTCTCCGCCGACGAGACCCGTGACGCGCTCTGCAACCGCCCGGTTTCGCTCAAAGGATATCACTGCGATCCGTATAGGTGTGACCTCCCAAAACTCTTCGGATGCACGACATCGCCGATTAAAATCATGGCTGATCGCTCTATGCCTGCCGCTCTTACCTTCTCTGCGATGTCTGCGACCGTGCCACGGATTATCTGCTCGTCCTGCCACGATGCACGGTAAACAACCGCAACCGGCGTCTCCTTCGGATATGAAACCTTTTCCATGATCTCACCGATCTTGCTTGTGCCCAGGAATATCGCCATCGTTGCGCCGTGCTTTGAGAGCTCTCGTATCGAGTCGGATTCGAGCGTCTCGCCAGCCGGGCGGGTTATGATCAACGTCTCTGTGACTCCCGAGAGCGTGAGTTGTGTTTTGAGTGCGGCTGATGCGGCAAAGATCGATGACACCCCCGGGATGATCTCAACACCGATATCATGACTCTTCAGCGCTGCGATCTGCTCGCATATCGCGCCGTAGAGTGATGGGTCCCCGGTGTGCAGCCGAACGACATGTTTTCCGCTGTAAACTGCGTCCACCATGAGATCGGTCAGTTCATCGAGGCTGAGCCCGTAACTGTTGATGACTTCCCCGCGGCTGTACGCCGCAATAGCGGGATCGACGAGCGAGCCGGTGTAAATCACGAGATCAGCACTCTCGAGCAGTTCCTTTCCTCGAAGCGTGATCAGCTTCGGGTCGCCGGGTCCTGCACCCACAAAATAGACTTTTTCTGGCATTATTATCCTCCCTGGCTCTTTTTCTCATTATTCTCATTCTTCTTGCTCGCATGCAGAATACTGAAATAATCCCCCGTATCCGGAATATCGTCAGTTACCCGCTCCGCATCAGAGAAGAGCTTCTCAGCAAAGATAAAATTACTGTAACCTTCTTTGATCAGATCCTCTTTGATCCTTTTTGGTCTCCGCGCCTTCAACACGATTTTTGTTGTGACCAGCGAGCCATCGCTGACTACAAACGAGCGATCGATGCCAGTGTCGGTTCTTGATGCGAACGCAGTGATCGAACTGATTCCCGGGACGGTTTTAATTATAATATCCGGATATCTCTCACGTATCTGCCTCTTCAGGCGGGTGAACGTCGAAAAGAAGTTGGGGTCGCCGATCAGCCCGAATGCGACCAGCTTGTGTCTGGCTTCGGCGGAAACGACATCTGCGTTATTGCTGATGGTCGTGTCCAGTGTGGTTTTGTCGTGCGTCATCGGAAAATCGAGAATCTCGGCATCCGTGTATGGCGAAACCAGTTCCAACGCGAGTTTTCCGGGCACATAGACTGTGTCGCTCTCTTTCAGTATTCGTACCGCCTTCAGCGTCAGCAGTTCAGGGTCGCCGGGTCCGAGTCCAAGTCCGATCAGCATCGTTTCTCTCCGACTTGTTCATTCGCATTCATCATGTTCGGAAAGTGGAGTGTAATTGTCTTCATAATTCTTGACTTGTCGCGGGGTGGTATAAATTTATTGGGATTGTAACAGGGAGTGCTGCATAAGATGTTTATACTTGTCAGGCGAAGGCATGCAACAAGGATTTAATCCACGTAAAAAACCACGGGACGATTATCGGAATGAACAAAAGACCACCGAAGTGGGGAATTGTCGTATGGGTTCTTGGAATATCGATTGGTATTGGCAGCACACTGAACGCGTATCATTTCAGCCACAACAACAGTATTGGGGCTCTGATTGGAATTACGTTGACTGTCGTATGGATAATCTGGACGACACAGGTGTGGCATCAGGAAATTGTTGAGTTTTGGTTGCGAATACAAGGGAAGAATCATGAGGCGAATTGATCCGGAAACAAACACACGAGCGGAGTTTGGAAATTTTGAGAGGGCGAGAGAGCGGGGGCACGTGCAAGGTGCGACAATGCGATACAATAGGATAACACGTGAGGTGACCTGAAATGAACCATGACCCCGACCCCCACTACAATGTCGCAATCATCGGCGCCGGACCATGCGGTGCAACTGCGACACGATACGCGGCAGAAGGCGCAAGCACGATTCTAATCGACAAGAAAAAGACGATTGGAGCGCCTGTGCAGTGCGCTGGCTTTCTCCCGAAGTACGACGAACTTGAGGAGTTGATGCCGGACGCAGGTCTTCCTGACACGTTCCATTATCCTGCAAGCTGCGTC
Source organism: Candidatus Methanogasteraceae archaeon UBA261 (assembly GCA_002506015.1). Taxonomy (GTDB): domain Archaea; phylum Halobacteriota; class Methanosarcinia; order Methanosarcinales; family Methanogasteraceae; genus Methanogaster_C. The sequence goes on from DAWR01000112.1 coordinate 5,696, forward strand.
TACACCGAGACAAAGTGCCAGCGGTTCATTGCGCCGACCGGTGACTCCAAGGAGTTCGATGTCGATGCCAATGTGCTCGATCGGAAGCGATTCGATCAGTATCTTGCAGAACGAGCGGTCCGCGCAGGCGCAGATCTTCGCATCGGAACGAGGGTTACTGCAATCAACGGTAACTCAATTGAGATTTCTGGAATGTGGGGCAGCCACACCATCACTGCTGATGTGATCATCGGTGCGGACGGACCCTCCTCGATTGTGGCAAAATCAGCAGGGCTTCCCGGAGTCGAGGACGATCCGATGGGAGTCGCTCACGCTATAGCGTACGACATGACCGGAGTTGAGATCGACAACGAGGCTATCGAGATGCACTTCGGCAGAAACTTCGTGCCGGGCGGGTACGCATGGATCGTGCCGCACGGGGGGACTTCTGCAAACGTCGGGATGGGTATCAGAAAAGCGATGTGCGAGCCCGGTGTTACATTTCGGGACTATCTGCACCGTTTCATAGAAGAGCATCCGATCGCAAGCGAGAAACTGGATGGCGGGAAGGTTACATCTGTCATCGCGGGAATGGTTCCTGTCGGAGGTGCTCCTGCGAAGACGTGCGCAGGAAACGTTATGATCGCGGGCGATGCCGCCGGGCACCTGATTGCAACAAACGGCGGCGGGATCCCGACTGCGATGGTTGCAGGAAAGATTGCGGGCGAGACTGCGGCGGACGTTGTTAACGGCAGATGCGCAGTCGATGCGTACGAGTCAAGATGGCGAAGCGATATCGGGATGCAGATCACGACATCAGTCTATGTGCGGAAGCTGATGGATGGCATGATGCGGTCCGATCAGATGATGACCGCGGTCATGAATATGGTCTCGCCAGCGCACATGAAGGCGCTCCAGCGGGGGCAGCTTCCGGATGCTGTGAAGCGGCTGCTTCAGGGGATGCAGAGGCGGATTGGGTGAAGGCGCTGAAGATCATGGAATCTGTAAAACACTGCGCCGGCAAATCTCGTGAAAATCCGTATGGGCTCAATTCAATCGCGACAGAAAAAGATTTATTGCA
>DAWR01000112.1:6867-8572 GCA_002506015.1 Candidatus Methanogasteraceae archaeon UBA261
ATACCAGGGGCAGGCGATTATGCTTTCAGGTGCCCGCGGTTCAGGAAAAACTTCATTCATAGAGTGGGCGGAGCATGAAATCCAGAATGAACCGGAATTAAAAGGTCTCGCGATCAAGAAGACTTTTCCAGATGCGCCGGGTATGATATTCGCCACTTATGTGGATTTGCTTAGAGATCTGAAAGGACATCAGAAATTCGGTTGGTTTAAAAAAACACTGGACAGTCCCAGAGTTAAAATGTCTATCGGGGCAGTATTGGACGCTTTAGAGAAAGCTTCTCCACTGGCGGGACCGGCAAAAACGGGTGTAGATGTTGGAACGGCTGCCGTCAGGGGATTGTTACCTCATGAAACTGTTGATTACACTCAGTTGTTCTCATCGTTTATCGCGGCTCTTGATGCCTTGAGTGATGAGTTGACCAAGGAGGATAAGTTTCTTGCCATTCTTCTCGATGATGTTCAGTGGTCATCTGAACCAGACTTCCGGTTGCTGAAATATCTGATTCAGAATCCGCCACCAGCTATCGCTTTCATCATCACTTTTCGGCTGGAGGCTGGGAATGTGGCGATGTATGCTAAACTGCGGCGGGAACTGGATAGATCTGGCACTGAAATTCCGCTCAGTGGAATGGCTCCGGATGAGATCAGGGATTTTGCGGTCCTGAGATATGGTTTGTCGGTAGATGATCAGACAGCAGAATTCTTACACAAGACGATCGGTGACCCGTTCTGTTTGGTACGGTGCTTTGATTTATTACATAGGCGTAACCTCCCTCTGAGTCTCGCCAACGCCCGGAAAGTCTTGCCTGAGGCGATAGAGCCAGCGCGGTCTATTTACTCCGAATTAGACCAACCGTGGAAGGATCGGTTGAATTCCCTATGCATTCTACGTCCACCGCTGCCACTATCCCTCATCGCATGTATGCTAAAAGAGAGTGATATAGTACGTCTACAGGATGAATTCGATCAGAGCGTTGTCTTCAGAAGACTTAAAAGAGAAGAGTACGACTTTGTCCATTCTTCATTGCGAGAGTACCGCATGGAAGAACTGCCAGAGAGTGCAGCAGTTGAATTGCATTCCCAAGCAGCAAGTTGTTTTGAGGCTTTGAGAGATAGATTTGATGAATGGTCCGCTGATCTTCCTCTTGCAGAACATCTCTTCTTTGGGCAGGAGTATGAGGCGGCATTGGAATTGAATCTCCGACTTGGATATCGGCTATACGATCTTTTTGATTATGGTGTGGCTTTGCGACTGACAGAGCGAGCAGAAATCTGTGCAGAAGAGACGAACAACCGGGATATGCTTGCCGCTGCGCTCCATCAGAAAGGGATGATCCTGCAGTCCATGTTCAGATTTTCCGATTCACTTGATGCCTACAACCAGAGCCTCAGGAGTGCGCGGGAGATCGGCAACCTTGTATATGAGGCTACAACCCTCCATCAGATCGGCATGGTTTATGAGGATACGAACCGCTTTGGTGAGGCACTCGACTTCTACAACCAGAGCCTAAAGATTAAGCGGGAGATCGGCGACCTTACAGGTGAGACTAGAACCCTCCACCAGATCGGCATGGTTTATCAGAAGACGAACCGCTTTGGTGAGGCACTCGACTTCTACAACCAGAGCCTAAAGATTAAGCGGGAGATCGGCGACCTTACAGGCGAGGCTACAACCCTCCATCAGATCGGCATGGTTTATGAGGAT
>DAWR01000050.1:0-387 GCA_002506015.1 Candidatus Methanogasteraceae archaeon UBA261
TGGTTTTATATGTGGATATTCACACAATATTGAGTAAGTAAGATAAAATCAGCGGAATCAGTGTCAATCTGTGGCTAAAAAACCTTTACCAGCCACTGATTTACACGGAGTGGGGTTTATCTGTCTGCCACATGTTATTGAGAATATTCGTAAAACGGTGATATCGGATAGTGTCGGCACGATTCACCTCTTCGATTGCCCCCGTCTCCACCCCGTCTTATTCGCCCGTCTCGCACGCAGAGCCTCACGTTCGCGTTCCCTCCGTTCTGCTCTCGCCCGCTCGCCGATCCGTTCGCGGTCAACTGTGTATAGTTCAAAGGTCGGGATGATCGCCCTGATCACGGGAACATCGATCCATGGCTGCGACATGTCAACGATGATCACTTG
>DAWR01000050.1:447-1618 GCA_002506015.1 Candidatus Methanogasteraceae archaeon UBA261
GGGACATCAGAGAGTTTGATGGTGTCGGCGTCGTCATACCAGAATTTGTTCATGCGTTTCATGCGGTCGTAGCCTGCGCCTACAACAAAACTGCTCCGCTCTCGCACGTCCTCGCGCCCGCCGGATATCTGTGCCAGTCTGAACTGCGCAGCCTCGGTGAGCGCACGGAACGTCGCATGTCCCGGGTTCAGATGGGCACCCGCGCCCATGACAAGCATCGTCGGGTCTTTGGTTGTGTAATCGTCGAGTGCAGCAACCACAACCGGGATTCCGGTTATTGATGGCAAAAACCAGAGTTTCACGGTTATGCCGGCTTTCTCAAACGTCTTCTTGAGGTCATACACCTCACCGTCGCCCTCTTCCAAGATGAGCTCCTGTCCGACATTTCTGGTATACTCTGCTACGCTCAGGGAATCCCGCTCGATCACCTCAAGCAGCCCGTGCACGATCGCCTCCTCAATCGTGTTGCCTGAGGCAAGTCCGCTCGTGTTGCTGCGGAATATGGGTACTCCGCGGATATACGGATGGTACACGGCATTCGCAGGCACGAGCACCTCCTCGTCGTTCATGATGTCCCATCCGCTCAGCCAGTCAAGTCTGACGTCGTCGGCGAGCGGTTCCGGGAGGAGCAGCGTCTCCGGGTTGACTGCGTTCGCATCCACAAGGTTTTCATAAGTTTCAATAATTGTATCAGAACTGACCGGCTTATCTTTGAAATCGGCGTTTGCCTCCGGGATCTCGGCAAAACATCTCTCTACTGACTCCATTATCGCAGAGATTCTTGCCTGAATCTCGGTTGCACCCTTGCCCGAGTAGACCGTTATCGCGCCCCGACACGCACTCGGTCGGCTCGCTGTCATCACTGGAATTCCGACCCGGTCAAGATGCGTAATATCCTCAAGTACTACAACCCCGATATCAGGAAGTATCTTTTCGATGTTTGCGAGTGTTGTTTTGTAATCAAATACCCGCTGGGTGCCTGGCTGGTATTCGATCTCCGGGTTGATCTCTATTCGCATGGGACTTCATATTGCACGGCCATTTATTTAAGTGATCCCTGTTCCTGCGGGCGTCTCTTTACAACAACATGCAACAGCATACATGCAACAACATTTGTAAAAAATGGCGAGGTTAAGGAACTCCCTGATTCTGACGGGCTCTGTGGTTTTCA
>DAWR01000050.1:1678-1879 GCA_002506015.1 Candidatus Methanogasteraceae archaeon UBA261
AATCGGGGGGCAAATCAACATACATGAGTAGTTGCCGCTGAACTAACGTTGTATGCGACGTGTCCCCTGGCACCGCTGCCACGGTTGACTCCCCTCTAACCATCTACATTTAAGTTAAGGTAAAAAACATGGTATGCCATGAACCCAAAGACCGCACCCAGAGCAGCAACCATCGTCCTGCTGATACTTATACTTACACTC
>DAWR01000050.1:1946-4425 GCA_002506015.1 Candidatus Methanogasteraceae archaeon UBA261
ACCCGCAGCGCACAGGAAACGTGAGCGGAGACGCCCCACTCACAGATGCGCTTCTCTGGAAGACGTCGCCATCGGCAGGCTACATCGGAGGCGGCGCAAGTATCGCTGGTGATCGCGTCTATGTCTCGACATGGCCCCCTATGGGAAAGAGCAGCAATCTCGGATTGTTCTGCCTGAATAAACACACCGGCGAGATTCTCTGGAGAAACCCACTCTCTGAGGGCGGCGGTGCATCCACGCCTGCCATATTGGGTGATCGGGTCTTTGTAGGCTCGTGCACCGGCGATCTCTACTGCGCGAACGCAACTGATGGCGAGACGATATGGAACATCACAATCGATGAAAACCCCTCATACTGGGGCGTTGCATCATCGCCACTCATCTACAACGGCACGGTCATTGTGAACAGTTTTTCTGATGCAAAATTACATGCGTTTGACTTCGATGGAAACGAACTCTGGGAGATTGACACTCCTGGCAACATCGATCATTACGCATCCCCTTCAGCATCTGGCGGAAGGGTCTTCTTTGCAGGCGGCGATCCCGCGCTCTACTGCGCAAATATCAGCGATCATTCGATCCTGTGGAGATTCAACACGTCTGATATGATCAAGACGACGCCCACAATTGCGGATGGTGCGGTCTTCTTTGCAACGAAGAAGAGGATATATGCCCTCAGCAGGACAGGAGACGAGCTATGGAGCCGTGAGCTGGGAAGTACGATCTCCTCGCCCGCGATCTCTCACGGCAGGGTTTACATCGGTTCGAGCACGTTAGAAAAGAAGTGTTACTGCTTCGATGCAACCGATGGGAGCGAGATCTGGAATAGATCGGTTGATGGTGCAATCCTGTCATCGCCTGTTGTCGCANNGACTACATCATGTCATCGCCATCAGTCTCCGACGGAACCCTCTTCATCGGCTCTGACACCGGGTACCTGTACGCGTTCGGGACTCCTGAAACGTTCTGGAATGGAAGTGTGGTATTGCTCAAGGGAGAGACATTGAATGTAACAGCGGATGGAGGCGGTACAGACACAAACTACACGATCAACCGCACAACAGCGCTCGGCGCATTCGTGAAGGCTGCGGGAGCGAGGTACGGCGATTTCAATTTCACGATCAACGATTCCGGTTATGCCGCAAATGGCAGTCTCTTCGTCGATTCGGTTGAGGGGGTCTCGAATGATGAAACAGAAGGGACCAGATGGCATTACCGGGTGAATGACGACCAAAAACCCATGATCGGTGCAAACGAGTACGGGTTGAACGCTGCGAGCGATGCCCGCGATGTGGTCACGTTCTACCACGGCAATTCCGCGGTTGTGCCAGAGAATTCCACGATGGTAATCACAATCACAACGCAGACAATCGCAAAAAAGCCGGAAGCGATCATAATTTCGGTTGAGCGCCATGATTTCATCAAATCCGCATCTGGTGGGAGCAACCTGAACATAACACTCCGCCATCCGTCCGAGGTTGAGAGCGGAACCGATCTCACGGGGTACGATCTGATATTTCTTGAGCACATCGGAGGTAGTGACGCAACAAACCTGATGGAGCCGGTTGCGGCCGCAAACAATGCAGGAATTCCGATCATCAGCATCCATTCGGAAGGATATGATCAGATCCTTGGGAATGTCAACCTGACCCGGTATCCGTTGATTCTGAAGTACTGGGACAACTATAATGGCGAAAATATTGCACGGTTGCTGACATATCTTGAGATTAGCTTCTGCGGATTGATCGGAGACATAAAGGACCCGATTCCAAGTCCGAAAGCATATATATACCATCCCGATGCCCCGAAATTGTTCCTCAACACCACGGAGTATCTCGAATGGTACTCCAGCGAAACCAGAGTCGGCTACCGGTACAGCCCGGATAATCTGACGATCGGGATTGCTGCGTGGCATGAATCCACAAGATCGCCAGATACACAGACGCTCATCCATACGCTGGAGCAGAAAGGCGCAAACGTGATCCTGATCGGATTTGCAGGAACTGAACACATAAAGCGGTTCTATATCGTGAACAACTCAACGATCGTTGATGCCATAATCTGCACGAAGTCGTTCCGGATCAACATGGGTGATTCTGATCAAGGAGTAAGAGATCTTGAGACGCTGAACGTGCCTGTTATGCGGGCGGTCAGGTTGTACTACATGAACGCTGATGCGTGGCGGAACGAGACGAGCCACGGAATCTCGATTATGGATCTGGGCTTTCAGGTGGGGCTCCCTGAACTCGATGGCGTGATCGACCCGATTGTTATTGCCGGGAAGAACTGCTCAGATACCGAATACCAGCCCATCGATGAGCAGATCAACTGGATATCTGATCGAGCGATCTCGTGGGCGCGTCTTTGCCACATCCCTGACCGCGAGCGCAGAGTCGCGATGATCTACTACAATCATGGCGGCGGCAAGGACAATCTCGGAGCATGTTACGTCAACGTGCCCCCGAGTCTGCGAAACATC
>DAWR01000059.1:0-22056 GCA_002506015.1 Candidatus Methanogasteraceae archaeon UBA261
CGGAAAGATTCCGGAATCGATGCTGCACGGGCTCAATCTGCAGTTCGGGAACGCCGGAGCGATGGTTGAAGCGGTATGGATGACCGCGTACCGTGCCGGGATCGGCGATGATCTGGCACTTGGTTCTCAAAGGCTTGCCGAGAAGTACGGGGCACCCGAACTCTCTATTAGCGTGAAAGGTCTCGAAATCCCTGCTTATGATCCACGCGCCATACAGGGGATCGGTCTCAACTATGCGACCGCCAACCGCGGAGGCTGTCATGTGAGTGGTTACACGATATCGCCGGAGGTTGTGGGACTCCCTGAAAAACTGGACCCGCACACAACAGAAGGAAAAGCTGGGTGGGTCAAGACGTTCCAGGACTTTACATCACTTGTCAACTCTTCTGTTGTCTGCCTCTTCAACACGTTTGCGCTCGGACTCCCGGATTATGCGAGCATGCTTTCATGTATCACGGGATGGGACATGGACGCAGGTGAACTGATGATTATCGGTGAGCGGGTGACAAATCTCGAGAGGATGATCATCAACCGCTACGGCTTCGATGAGAAGGATGATACGCTGCCCAAGAGATTACTGAGCGAGCCGATGCCGGATGGACCGTCTAAAGGAGAGGTATCGCATCTGGACGAGATGCTTCCTGAATACTACGCGCTTCGCGGATGGGAGAATGGACGACCGGGAGCTGAAAAACTGAGGGAACTTGGACTGGCGTAATCCTCTTATCCCTCAATAATCGGGAGCGGAGTGTGGGGTTGGATGTGGGATCATCTGTTCATTCATGATTGTGAGTTGGGTTTATGAATACTCGAGCCAATAAAACGATACAATGATCACCAGAGATGATGTACTGGATGCGATTACCACGAACAACATCAAATTCGTCAGGCTCCAGTTCGTGGACATTCTTGGAATCGTGAAGAACGTAGCGATACCGGCTGCACAGATGCAAAAGGCACTCTCTGTCGGAATATCATTCGATGGCTCGTCTATCGAGGGGTTTGCAAGGATTCAGGAATCGGACATGGTGTTGAAGCCAGACCCGAAAACATTCAGGATTCTGCCATGGGAAGCGGACGGGGGCAGGGTTGCCGGGATCGTATGCGATGTCCATCTTCCGGACGGGACCCCGTTTACTGGCTGCCCGAGACATGTTCTCAAGAAAGCACTTGCAGAAGCAGAGACGATGGGTTACGTCATGAATACGGGACCGGAACTTGAGTTCTTCCTCTTTGAGAAGCGAGACGGCGTCCCGACGACAATCCCGCATGATTCCGGAGGCTACTTCGATTTTCCGCCCGTTGATCTCGCAGAGGACATCCGCAGGGAGATTGTGATCGCTCTTGAGGATATGGGCTTTGAGATCGAGGCATCGCACCACGAGGTTGCTTGGGGGCAGCACGAGATCGATTTTAAGTACAGCGACGCGCTGACGACCGCGGACAACGTGATCACATTCAAGTACGTAACAAAGACGATTGCAACGAACAAGGACCTCCACGCCACATTCATGCCGAAACCGGTCTTCGGCGCGAGCGGCTCTGGGATGCATATAAACATATCGCTGTTCGCTAAAGACGGCGAGAATGACGAAAACATCTTCTTTGATCACAATTCCGATCATGAGATCAGCGATACCGCGAGGTACTTCATAGGCGGGCTGCTCACACACATCAAGGCGATCACCGCGATCACAAACCCGCTTGTAAACTCGTATAAACGGCTCGTCTCCGGATACGAGGCTCCGGTCTACATCACATGGTCATGGGCGAACCGGAGTTCACTGATCAGGGTTCCTGCGGCACGCGGCACCGGAACCAGGATCGAACTCAGGTCTCCCGATCCATCGTGCAATTCATACCTCGCATTTGCAGCCATACTCGCGGCTGGGCTGGACGGGATAAAAAATAAGATCGATCCTGGCGAACCGGTCGAGGAGAACATCTACGAAATGGACTTCCGTGAGATTACGGCTGCTGGCATCGATACGCTTCCGACAAGCCTCAGCCTCGCACTTGATCATCTGAAATCGGATGATGTCGTGAGGTCTGCGCTCGGTGAGCATGCGTACGATGCATTCATGCGAATCGCTTACGCTGAATGGGAAGATTACCGGGTTCAGGTGCACCAGTGGGAGCTGGACCGATATCTTGGCTTGCTTTGAGTCTGTTTCGAGTTCGGGGCTTTTGACCCCCATTTCCCCCTCGTTCACTCACCCGTGATACGTAGTCTGTACCGGCTCTGGTTTCTTCTTCTGCTGGAAGTTGATGTTTGGCAGAGGCATCGCAGACGGAAGCCCGAGCGTTGACGAAAGCGTGACCGCAAGCGGAGCAAGATTGCTGACCATCGTGTTTGCGATCTGGTTCTGAACGTCAGATGGAGCTTTCCCATTGTCCCAGTCGTTTTTGATCTGAGTTACATCTTGTTCATCCGAATAATACTCAGAGAACCCTTCGAATCGGATGTGCCCCACATTCGGGCTCAAGTAGTTGATTGAAAACGCATATTCAACCCTCAAAACCGTTTTTTCTCCGAATGGCGTCTGTTTTGGCACAACCGACACACCCTTCAGATTGATGTCGTAGTTGATGTTGATGTTCTTCTGTTTCTTGACCTCTTCCGGGGTTGAGTATGTCTTGGATTCGACCTGCGTCACTCTGAAATTCACTATCATATATTACCTCCTGTAATCATCTTAGTCCCACGGCTCATCGCTATTCTACCTGTTCTGACGAGCTCCCTGATCCCGAATCGATCCAGCATATCCGTGATTGCCACAATCTTTGCCTGATCTCCTGTAACCTCGACTATCAGTGTCTCCGCACCGACGTCGATGATCTTTGCACGAAATATGTCTGCGATCTGCATGATCTCGGATCTTGTCTCTGTATCGGCAGCCACCTTGATCAATGCCAGCCCTCTGTCAACCGATTCATCCGGAGGCAGATCCGATATCGAGATCACATCGATCAGCTTGCCGAGCTGGCTCGTAACCTGTGCAAGCACCCGGTCATCGCCTGCGACCACGATTGTCATCCTTGAGACTGTGAGGTCTTCTGTCGTGCCGACCGCAAGGCTCTCGATGTTGAACCCACGTCTGCTGAACAGTCCGGAGACCCGTGCGAGCACACCTGGCTTGTTCTCCACAAGCACTGCGAGTGTATGTTTCATGACGCAACCTCCAAATCAAGAATTTCGTTGATCGCAGCGCCAGCAGGAACCATCGGGAAGACGTTTTCCATCGGATCGACCACGAAATCAATAACAACGGTTCGATCCGCCGCGAGCGCCTCTGATATCGCCGAGGAGATCCCTGATGGTTCATCCACACGGATCCCGATCAGACCGTAAGCCTCTGCCAGTTTCACGAAATCGACGCTATCTGCGATGTTCGTATACGAGTACCTCTCGTCAAAGAAGAGTTGCTGCCACTGCCTGACCATTCCGAGATTGCCGTTGTTGAGAATCGCAACAATCACCTTGATATCGTTCTTTGCAACGGTCGCAAGCTCCTGCGACATCATCTGGAACGAGCCGTCGCCAGCGATGTCGATTACGGTCTTGTCGGGGCAGCCGACCTTTGCGCCCATTGCGGCAGGGAATCCGTAGCCCATGGTGCCCAGACCCCCGGATGTGATGAACGTCCGCGGGCTCTCAAATTTGAAGTACTGCGCCGCCCACATCTGGTTCTGCCCGACCTCGGTAACGATGATCGCGTCAGGACAGGCATCGTAAAACTCCTGGACGACCTGCTGTGGCTTAATCACGTTCTCGCTTCGATTGTACTGAAGAGGCTGCTCCTTCTTCCATGCTGCAATCTTCGCAAGCCATTCCTGTGATCTTGTCTGCATGCCCTGTAGATGGGATCCCAGTGACTGCATGACCGGTCCGGCGTTTCCTATGATTGGGAGATCAACCCGTATGTTCTTTCCGATCTCTGCCGGGTCTATGTCTATGTGAATGACCTTCGCATGCGGCGCAAACGCATCGATCTTTCCTGTAACCCGGTCATCGAATCGTGCGCCGACTGTGATCAGGAGGTCTGACTCCTGGATCGCATAATTGGCGTATTTGGTGCCGTGCATGCCGGGCATTCCAAGAGCCAACTGATGCGTGCCTGGAAATGCTCCGATTCCAAGCAGTGTCGTTGTCACAGGAGCCATAATCGTTTCGGCGAGTTTCAGGAGTTCGGATGCCGCATTCGAGATTATTACGCCGCCGCCTGCGTAGATCACCGGACGCTTGGACTCACGGATCATGGATGCGGCGCGTTTGACGCGATCATTATCAACGGCAATGTCCGGATGGTACCCGCGCAGATACACGCGCTTAGGATACTCGAATTCGAATTCTTCGGTTGTGATGTCCTTTGGAAGATCAATCAAGACCGGTCCGGGTCTTCCGGTTGATGCGATATAAAACGCCTCTTTTACGACCCACGGAAGGTCGTTTATATTTTTTATCAGATAATTATGTTTTGTGATCGGAAGCGTGATTCCGGTGATGTCAGCCTCCTGGAAGGCGTCATTTCCGATCATCGGTGTCGGAACCTGCCCTGTTATCGCGACGATTGGAACTGAGTCCATGTAGGCGTTCGCGATGCCGGTAACGAGATTGGTTGCGCCGGGTCCGGATGTTGCGAGGCATACGCCTACCTTTCCAGTTGCTCGTGCGTATCCGTCTGCCGCATGTGCGGCACCCTGCTCATGCCGTACCAGAATGTGCCTGATGTCTGAATCGTACAGTTCGTCGTACAGCGGCAAGAGCACGCCCCCGGGATATCCGAAGATCGTGTCAACTCCTTCATTGCGCAGGCAAGCAATCAATGCTTTTGCACCAGAGATAGACGTGTCAGTCACAATTTTATCCTCCTTTCGATCAGGGTTATTATCGTTATGGCGAGGTCATAAAGTATGTGGTTGATAGTGGCACATCAGGGGTGCCGTCAATACCACACAGCAACATAACATGGTGGAACCACGAGATTGCACAGTCTGCGAAGCAGCAGCGCAGCCATCTTCACAATATTTCTGTGTTAATCGTGTGGTTTTATACTCCACACCGCCACAAATTGAGTTTTCAAACTCGTCGATTATCGAATTCGTCTATCGTGCAATTTGTGCGATTCGTGTTAAACTCAAGAATGCATACGACTATCACGAGTGAGTTCCCTCAGCCACTCACAAAAAAATAAAAAGAGGGGGGGGGTGGATTTTTGCATCTCTGCCCAGAATCGTGTAGGGCTGTGCATATCCTTGATGCGCACATCAGCCCCGGACATATAAATAGACAATCCAAGAGCGGGGTGAAAGTGAAATTTTCAGGACTGTTGCTCCCATCTTGATTCCATCCACCGCGGGATCTGCCCTGAATCAGGAGGTCCGACCATCACTGTGAGCCCGGTCGTATCCTCGACATCGCCTTGCAGCCGTGCAGCCAGCCCTGGTAGGATGATTGTGCCGTGATCAGTCTTCTCCTGCACATCGAAACCAGCCGAAGCGAACGCATCCTTGATCTTTGCAGCGGTCAACTGCCCACCGGCAACCGCGGCCTCGACCCCGATGCCATCGGTGTCCACGACACAGAGGTAACAGCCGATATCATTGGACGCCAGATCGCTTTCCACGGTGTAGTATGTCAGCGCGAAGTTCGTTGTGATGATCACTGGGGACTTTTGGTCAGGGGATCCGATCTCAAAGACGCCGGAATCGACCATCACAGGCTTTCTCGGGTCGGTGTATACCGTGTCCCTGATATGCAGTTCGGGCAGGAGTGCGTATGGCTCAATTCCATGCATGATCGCAATGTCGCCGTATCGTACCGTGAAGACGGATGCAAGCACACTCTCCCAGTATGCTGCGCTGACACCATCAAGTTCAGCCCATGCGGTCATGGGCACAGCCATCAGCGGGTATGCTATATCGGTCTGCCCCGCAATTCCCGCACGCCGCAGCTTCAGGAAGTTCTCAAAGGAGTCTCGCAACCCCTTTGTCGGCGACGTTCCCGGATCAAGCACCAGATCGGTGATTCCCATCGACTCGAACGTCAGTGCGAGCGACTTCAATGCATCCGGATCGCCGGGGTTTGAGAGCACCACCGGAACATCGTATTTGAGCACAAGTTCCGCGATATCACGCCAGTTCTCGGTTGTGGCAGCGTAGATCAGCGGCTTCCGATCACAAGCAACCTCGAGCGCGGTGCTCAGAACTCCCGCGTCGAGCGAGCAGAGCACAAGCGGAAGCTCGGTCGTCGTAATCACTGTGCTGACCGTTCTTGCGAACTGATCGGCGTCGCCTGATACGCATCTGATCGCAATGGCATCCAGCGTCAGAAAATCCCCTATATAGAATTTGGTGAAGTTCTGGATCTTGTTGACACGTGACACGAGCTCGTTCTCGTCCATCGTATCCCAAACGTCATAAGCGAACGCAGTTTTATTGAAAAACGTCAATTTGTGGCGGTACAGCACATCGTCCCCGCCGATCGTGATCGCACGATCGCCTGTGCCAATTACAACCTCACGTATCTCGGGTGCGAGAAGATCTGTGAGGGTTGTATAATTATCTTCATATTTCTCATCGAGCAGATGCGGGCATTCCTCGATTTTCTTTGATCGATCGAGCATATGCGAGGCAAACGCCATGCATGTTGGCTCCCCACAGTCCCCGCAATTGGTCTTTGGCAAGTGTTCGTAAGCCTGCAGGGGGCTGTTAATCTTCATAGCTCACATCACTATAGCACTGCCGTTTCCGCCGAGTCGTGACCGATCGATCTTGATTCCGGTCGGTGTCGTGATCACCAGATCCTCGCCAAGTCCTGCAATGTCCCCGCTCACATCACTTACAACCTCCTGCAGATCGTGGAGCGCGCGTTCGAGCACCAGCCGATCACGCTTAATCATCGCTATATCGACTATGACGATGTTTCCGTCGTAGAGCTCCTTCTTTAAATCGGGAATTCCGTCCAGATTACTCAGTTCTGCAACCCGGATGTAGGTCTCGGCTGGTTCGTCTTCTATGACCTCTTCGTACGGACCAAGATCCACCAGATCAGCGTATTCGTCGACCGTTTGTTTTGGCGTCGGACCAAATAACAATTCCTTGATTTTCGTGGGCATGAAATCACCTTGTAGCGATATATTGACTATGTGACCTGCGTGATATATTAACTTATTTGGTCTCTGATTTAAACTACGCCGTGATTTCCGTCCCACATCACGTTGCGGGCTTCCTGATTTAAAGAGCGTCCGTCGACGCGTCTTCTTAGCAGACATAATCTCTCACCCAGTTCCGGTTTTCCGCCCTGAGCCTGTCAGACGCAACGACTGAATGGTGCACACATTGTCAACATCAGCGAAATACCTGATTATAAAGATTTAAAATGAATTGCAACCGGAGATAAAGAATTATAAAGCATGATAAAGCATTAAAAATCCAAAAACCAAAAGTGTGCTTATCTATTAACTAATCCAAGTGTAATTTCGGGTAGAGCATCTCAAAACAACGGAACAACCCAACATAATCAGAGGTAACAAAAAATGAAACAGGTGAAAGCAATATTCGCGGTTTCGCTGTTGCTCGCATGCGTATTCATGCCATGCGTCGCAGCGGCGGCGGGCGAGAATGAAGACGAGACTGCGTACGATGGCTACGCAGATGAAATCATAGAGACATCTCCACTGACACAGAACGGAGGCGCCCATGCGATGAATGACATACGCATTATGCGCGGTAAGAATGGCGTGCAGGGCAGGGGACAAGGATCTGCATCAGCGGACAACGCAGAGAGCAGGCTCATGCATGTACTCGATGGGATGACCAGGCGGCTGGAGATTCTGCAGGAACGACTCGAGACTGCTGAGGAGAACAGTATCCTGGTGCAGGAAAATGCATCCGAGAACATTGACAGATATATCATGCGGCTCGATGGTTACAGAGAGGAGGTAAAGGCGGCTGAGACGCCTGCTGACTACATATCTGTTGCACGATCGATCAGAAACGAATAGAAATTGATCCACAAGGAGCTTGCACGTTGCACAGAGCTTTTACTCACTGCGAGACTCGATGAGTACCTCGAGAAGACATCCATGATCTGCGAGGATCTGGATGAGAGAATCAAGGGGCTCAGAGAGGATGGTCTCAACACAACGGACGTGGGGCAGAAGATGGACGCGCTCGCAGGAAAACTTGATTGTGCCCGGGAGAACTACGAAGTCGCGCTGGAGGCTGCATCCGGTGATGACGTAGACCCTGCAGAGGTGCGCCAGCACATCCGCAATGCCACTCGCTGCGCAAGAGATGCGAATCACATCATGAGGGGTGTGGTCAGGGACGTGAGAATGCTGTCGTGCTACTGGGATCGCGCTGTTGTGCTCAATGGAACCGGCACACTCGAAGCCAGCGGAGCAGGAACCGCTGTTGTCAAGGGCTCGCTTGATCTCTCGATAGCTGCTGATTACGGTACGCTCGTGGTGCGCGACCGGGCAGGAGACCTGGAGATCACAGTCACGGGAAACGGTGTTAAGGATCAGGCTGGCAAATATATCATCTATCACGGGTTCGATGGTACAGCGGATCTCACAAGAAGCGATGTTGCTGTGACAATGATCGGATCATGGGTCGATCTGACAGTGACCGGGACTGGCAGGGCGATTCTCGTCGGCGAGGGCTCATACGGTGTGACTGCAGGTGATTGTGAGATCGCATCCGGCGACTGGCAGGAACCGGATTGCGACTATACATCTGTTATGCCGAAGCGAATCGGAGAGGTACAACCACGAAACGGGGGAATCGGGCACTACTTCATGTAGTACAGTCGTCGACGCAGGACAGCATGGGTGAACGAACCAACGTTCATCCGAGCCTCTTTTTCTTTTCTTTCCATTTCACCCAATTTCTCTATTTCGTTTCTCTTTTTCATCTGTTTCATATTGCCAGGTCATTCTGTTGATGGTGCTGCTGGTGCTTTGAAGTCTCTGCGCAGGCGGCGTGAGACTGGCGATGTATGTCCAATGAGACACTGTCTGAAAATCAAGTGGGTTATCACCGCCGATTAATACGACTATGTGGAAAGTTCGGGATTGTGAGAAGATGGGGGGAAATGAGGGGGGATAGATGGCTGGGATGGAAATATAGCACAAGTTATCTATTATTGGATTAAAATACAATTCTCAAAGTTGAGTGGTACACTGTCGCGCAAGAGATCAGAGAACCAGATGACTAATCTGTCACCCGCTCCCGCCGACCACCGCGCGGCTCACAAGAATATGCGGCGAACCATCGCTCACCGGCACTGTCTGCCCGCTCTTCCCGCATCGTCCGGAATGGAACGCAAGATCGTTTCCGACCGCTGTAATCCCGTTTAATATTTCAAGCGTCTGCCCCGATAGTGAAACATCCCTGATAATCTCGCAGATCTCGCCACCACGCACCACATAACCAAGCTCGGAATTGAACTGGAAGATACCCTCTCCTGTGTTGACCTGTCCGCCACGCGATCCTTTGAGATAAACCCCGTCCTTCAGTTCTTCGAGTATTTCATCAAAGCTCATGTCCCCGTTTGCGATGAACGTGTTGCTCATCCTTGGAATTGGCATGGCGCACCCTTGCGCACGTGCGTTCCCACCTACACAACCATCACCAGTATTCTCACCATTGCCAGTACCAGTACCGCCTGCCCCACCCACAACTCCAAGCCTGCCAGCGGTCTCTCTTGAGTGTAGATATGAGCGGAGCACGCCACAATCGATCAGTGTCGTCCGCTTTGCCAGAACGCCTTCCGAATCGAACGGGTAATGTCCGTATTCATGCAACGTGGGGTCGTCGTATACGGTGACATGAGGGGATGCAATCGCATCGCCTATCCGTCCTGCGAGGATCGATGAGTCTTCGAGCACCAGATCAGCCTCTGCCGCATGCCCCACAGCCTCGTGGATGAAGACGCCGGCAAGTTCGGGGTCAAGCACGCACGACATGGTTCCGCCCTCTGGCTTTCGTGCATGCAGCAGTTCCGTTGCAATCGTTCCCGCTTTCTCTGCAAGGGCGAGAGCATCGTATTTTTTGAATAACTCGTAGCCACAGACTCCGAATTTGCTTTCTCTCCCGGATTGATGCGTTGTGCCGTCCGATGCAATCGCAGTGACCCCAAAACCAGTTCGAAACATCTCGTGCTCAAGATCGAGTCCTTCCGAACTCTGGTAATGGGTTTTGACGCAGGATTCGGAATATACAACGGTTGTGCTTCCGATGTCATCGTTACGCGCATGTCGCTCGATGTCCCTGATCAATTCGATCTTTTCTTCGATTGGAATGTCTCTCGGATCTTCTTTCACAGATAGCCGTGCAGATCTCGCATTCTTTGAAATCGGGGCAAGATCGGTCTTCTCTCTCGGAACCGTTCTGTCGATGCTTGCGGAAAGTTCCTCGGCGGATTTCAGCGCAGAATCGAGGTCTTCGAGGTCGTCTGTCGCAACAAATCCCCATGAACCCCCGGTAAGCGCCCGGATACCTGCACTGTTCATGAAACTGTTCGTTATCTCCTCGATTCGTCCGTTATCGAGCACGATTGTGGTAGAATATCCGGACAGGATTCGGATGTCATAAAAATCACAGGTCATGGTAATTACGTCCCTATATCAATGGATACGCATAAATCTTTGGGACGGGTAGCAATGTTTAAGCAACAATGTTAATATAGAGCATCGGAAACAGATGTTGAGGATCAGACAATGGCACGATTTGAAGAGGCAGAAAACAAGTTACTGCGTAAGAAGATATGCATGAAATGCAACGCACGAAACCCTATCGGGGCGACCAGATGCAGAAAATGCGGCTACAAGAATCTGCGCATGAAGTCCAAGGAAAGCAGAGGGTGAGTGAAAGCGGATGCGCCAGATTACGGTAGAGCAGCATCTCGATTATGCCATCAGAAGGGATGGTGCGGCGCACCTTACCCTGATCGACCCGGATGCGCAGGCGCCCTCCGCAGCATCCGGCATTGCGGAAGCGGCAGCAAAAGCCGGCAGCAGTGCGATCATGATCGGTGGCTCGGTCGGCGCATCCGGCGATATCCTTGACGAGACCTTGCGTGCGATCAAGGAGGTAACCGATCTCCCAACAATCCTGTTTCCATCGAGCGCATGTGGACTCTGCAGATATGCAGACGCCGTCTTCTTCATGAGCCTCTTGAATTCGAGGGATGTTAACTACCTGATCGGAAATCAGGTGGCTGGCGCAAAGGCGGTTATGGGATACGGGATTGAACCGATCCCGATGGCTTACCTCATCGTAGAACCAGGTGGGACTGCCGGCTGGGTCGGAGATGCGAAACTGATACCGAGAGCGAAGCCGGAACTTGCAGTGGCATACTCGCTTGCAGGACGGTTTCTTGGCATGCGATACACCTACCTTGAGGCTGGCTCGGGCGCATCCGATCCGGTGCCACAGGAGATGATTCGTGCCGTGAAATCGGCGGGCTGTGAAACGCTCGTGGTCGGAGGCGGAATCCGGAATGCTGAGACGGCAAGAGCCGCCGCGAGGGCTGGAGCAGACATCATCGTGACCGGAACAGCCGTTGAAGAGGCATCGGACATGCAATTGGGGATTGGATCAGAGATAGAACCCGGCACAGAATTAGGGATAGAGACAGCGACAGAGATACAGAAAACGATCAGTAAATTTGTAAATGCAATAAAAAGGTGATGAGAACATGGCTAATGAGATACCCCCACAGATACAGCATCAACTTGCGCAACTTCAGCAAGTCCAGCAGCAGGCACAGGCGCTTGCGACCCAGAAGTCGCAGATAACATCGGCGCTCAATGAGATGGAGATGGCGCTTGGCGAACTCGAGAAACTCGACAACGACGCGGTGATATACCGGAATGTAGGACAGCTCCTGATCAAAGGCGAACGCGAGTCAGTGGCAGAGGAACTGAACGAGAAGAAGGAGACAATGGAACTTCGGGCACGCACGCTTGAACGGCAGGAGGAACGCATCCATAAACGATTCCAGCAGTTGCAGGATCAGTTGCAGAGCGCACTTGGCGGTGCTGGTGCTGGCGGTGAGATGGTCTAAATAAGGTACGTACCAACGCGGCGTAGATATCTGAATATAGCACACACCACGAGATTACACAAGATTGGCACGGAAATCTTGTGGAGATGGCTGCGCCGCTGCTTTGCAGACTGTGTAATCTCGTGGTTCCCACCATATCGCATCGAGTATGTTCCAAATCGTACCATTATATAAGCGCGTCTGACATACGCCAAACATTATATACATCCATGTCCATCATTATCAGTGGATGCAACTGATCATCAACGGTCTCGTCATCGGCAGCATCATCGCCATTACTGCTATCGGTTTGTCGATGATCTACAAGACGCTGAACTTTGTGAACTTCGCGCATGGCGATTTTGTGGCATTCGCCGCATACATCGCATTCTTTGCGAACAAGGAACTGGGGGTACACCTTGCAGTCGCTTTTTTGATCGCGATACTCGCAACCATGCTGCTTGGAGTGTCAATGGAGAAGGTTGTGTGGCGTCCAATGCGACGGAAAAAGGCTTCGAGAACGGCGCTCATCATAATCTCGATCGGGTTTGCATTGGTTCTGCGAAACACCCTCCTCTTCATCTGGGGCGGCAGCACACGTTGCTACGACATACCTGTACGGCGGGGGTTTGACTTTTTCGGGGCGACAATCACCCATAATCAAGTTCTGGTCATAATCGTTGCGTTCATTTTGATGTTCCTGCTGCATTATCTCCTGTCACGGACAATGATAGGGAAAGCGATGCGCGCGCTCTCTGATAACATCGATCTCGCCCGCATATCCGGAATCAACGTGGACCAGGTGATCCTCTGGACATGGGTGATCGGGCTTGGGCTTGCAGCATCAGGCGGTGTTCTGTACGGGCTTGTTACGGCGATCAGACCGAGTATGGGCTGGTATCTCCTGCTCCCGATGTTTGCAGCGATCATTCTCGGCGGGATCGGAAATCCGTACGGCACGATAGCAGGCGGAATGGTGATCGGGCTATCACAGGAACTCAGCACCGCAGTGTTACCCACAGAGTACAAGTTTGCGGTCAGTTTTGTTGTGATGGCGGTAATGCTCCTGATCAAGCCAGAAGGTCTCTTCGGAGGCGCGAAATGACCGAATTATTGGGTGCAATTCTCCCATACATCACAACGATCCTTCTCTTCGCATCGATCTATGCAGTCTTTGCGCTGGGATTAAATCTTGAATGGGGGTTCACAGGTCTCATAAACTTTGGACACGTCGCATTCTTCGCAATCGGGGCATACACGACTGTGCTGCTCAATATAAGTGGATGTCCTCTGATCATATCGGTGATTGCAGGGGTCGCACTGGCAGGATTCTTTGGTTTCCTCCTCGGGATTCCCACGCTCCGTTTAAGGGAGGATTATCTTGCAATCGTTACGATCGGGTTTTCCGAAGTGGTGAGATCCATTCTTTTGAATGAAGAATGGCTTACACGAGGTCCGTTTGGGGTTCATGGGTTTGACCGACCGTTTCAGGATGCAGTCCCCTACCAGCATTATAATACTTTTCTGCTGATATTGTTTGTTGCGATACTGGCAATCGTCTACTTTGCTCTCGAAAGACTGATACAATCACCGTGGGGCAGGGTCTTAAAATCGATTCGCGAGGACGAAACAGTCCCATCCGCACTCGGAAAGAACGTCTTCTCGTACAAACTCCAGTCACTCATAATCGGGTCTGCGATAGCGGGACTTGCCGGCACAATGCTTGCGTTCTATATTACGTACATAAACCCCTGCACATTCAAGCCGATCGAGACGTTTTACGCATGGATCATCGTGATCCTTGGCGGGACTGCGAGCAACAAGGGCACAATCGTCGGCGCAATCATTCTCTGGGCTTTTTTCAGTGGAACGAAGTTTATCGACCGGATCGTCCCGGTTCCATTTGAATCACACCAGATGGGCGCGTTTCGGATGATCGTGATAGGACTGCTGCTGATGCTCCTCATGATGTATAAACCGGAAGGGATCTTTGGAAGAAAGGAGGAACTTGCGTTATCTGACTGATCAGTCACTCGGAGGTGATCAAATGAATATACTCACTGCGCGGAATCTCAAAAAGCATTTCGGCGGCGTTAAAGCGGTCGATGGATGTTCCATTGATATCGAGAGCGGGACTATCGTGGGGTTGATCGGTCCGAATGGCGCGGGAAAGACCACGATGTTCAATCTGATCAGTGGTTTTGAGAGGGGAAGCGGCGAGATTACGTTCAAGGGACAGCGGACTGATAATTTGTCGCCATTCAAGATTGCACGGTGTGGCATGGTCAGAACGTTTCAGATACCCCGTGCCCTCACAAAGATGAGTGTCCTCGAGAACCTGATGCTCGCACCAACGATGCAACGCGGTGAGCGGATCTGGAACGTGTGCCTTCGCAGAAAGAAGGTGTTGGAACAGGAGCAAACGATAAAAGAGAAATCCATGGGAATTCTGGAGTTCTTCGAGATTGACGACCTCAGAGACGAGTACGCGGGCGCGCTCTCGGGCGGGCAGAAGAAGCTTCTGGAAATGGCACGGGCGATTGCGATCGACCCGTCGCTGATGCTGCTCGATGAGCCGTTTTCCGGCGTGAATCCGACGCTTTCACGAAAGATCTCCGGACACATCGATGAGCTGCGTGAGGGTGGTATGACGTTTCTAATAATCGAGCACGACATCCCGGCGGTAACAAAGATCAGCGACCGGATCGTGGTGATGAATGAAGGGCGGGTCATGACAGAGGGCAAGCCAGAGGAGATAAAGCGAAGAAAGGACGTGCTGGATGTATATCTGGGGGGTGAGGGATGATGAATGGGGTGATGGGCTGATGGAGAATGATGATACCATGATACTGGAGGTGGACAATATCGTCTCCGGATACACCGACCTTGACATACTTCACGGCATATCGATTGGAATTGAGTCCGGAGAGATCGTCTCAATCATCGGTCCGAACGGATCGGGCAAATCCACACTTATGAAGACAATCTTCGGGCTCCTGCGCATACGTGATGGGCGAATTGTATTCAAAGGCGAGGACATAACCGGAATTATGCCGGAGAGGATCGTTAGGAAAGGGATGGGTTATGTTCCGCAGGAGAAGGAGTTCTTTTCATCATTAACCGTCCTTGAGAACCTTGAGATGGGTGCGTTCATAAGCGATTGCGACATCTCAGAGAGTCTGGAGCGAGTGTACCGTATCTTCCCGGTTCTTGCAGAGAAAGGACGTATCAGGGCGGGCGCTCTCTCTGGCGGGGAACAGCGGATGGTCGGTTTTGGGAGGGCGCTCATGCTATCACCTGATCTTCTGCTTCTTGACGAACCGTCCGCGGGGCTCGCACCAAAGATGCGGGACATGGTCTTCGGGAAGATAATCGAGATCAATCGTTCAGGCACCTCGATTCTGATCGTGGAACAGAATGCGAAGAGGTCACTTGCGATATCAGATCGCGGGTATGTGCTCGAGATGGGGAGAAACCGGTTCGAGGGAGCAGGTTGCGAGCTACTGGAGAATGAGGACGTGTTGAGGCTCTATCTGGGCGGGTGAGTGTGTGGGTGTGTGCGCGGTGAGAGCGAGATTCTCGCAGCCCACGTAACTTTCTGTCACAAGTTCCAAATTACAATTGCGGAGTGGTATATCAACGCCATCCGTCACGTCAGATGTCTGGCGAGTGTCTCTGAAACCATGCGTAGATTTGCCACATAATCTGCTGCAAGCGGGTCAATGGGGACGACCGCGCCGCCAATCTCCTCTGCTATGACCTCCGCACTCTCGCTATTGAACTGTGGCGCTGTAAAGACGACTGTTATGTTATTCACCTTTGCAGTGTCCACCAGTTTTGCAAGGTCTAACGCACTCGGTTCCTTGCCCTCTATCTCGATTGGTATCTGTTCCATCTGGTAATCCCTTGCAAAATATCCCCATGCGGGGTGGAATATCATGAATTTCCTGTTTTTGATTCCGGAAAGGTTTTTTCTGATCTCATAATCGAGATTGTCCAGCTCATCGAGGTATTCCTCCTTATTTTCAACATAGTAGTCCCGGTTATCAGGATCAATCTCGACCAGCGCATCGCAGATATGTTCTACCTGAGTCTTTGCAAGCGTGGGCGAAAGCCAGATGTGCGGGTCGTTTGCGACGATTGCAATCCCGTCCGACGAGTCGATTACCGTGAGATCGCTGTTCGCCTCGACGATGTTGTCCATCCACGCATCCTCAAACGGGATTTTGCCTATCCGCACATACAGTCTTGCGCGGCTAACTTCTCTCAATTGACCCGGACTCGGTTCATACGTGGCAGGGCTTGCCCCGGGTGGTATCATGACGATCACAGAGACTCGCTCCTTCCCGATACGTTCCACGAACTCCTTCTGCGGGAGGATGCTCACCGCAACCACCACTCCGGAATCTTCCTGCTCTGCCTGATCTTCCGAGGTGACGCACCCTGCAACAAACGCTGCTATGAGAACCAGCAACAAAACCATAATCAACGATTTCATATTCATACGATCTTCCTCACCAGTATACTCAACAATCGCCGCATCCGCATATCAAAGTTACTCATATTACGGGAACGTCACTGTTATATCAAGTAAAACCAGATGGTCTGATCGAATAAGATGGCGCCAAAAACAACAAACGACAACGAAATATTCGTGGGCAAGAAGACTGTGATGTACTACGTTATGGCGATTGTGGCGCAGTTTGATACGGGCACAAACGATGTTGTGGTGAGAGCACGTGGAACTGCAATCTCGCATGCGGTAGATGCTGTCGAGGCGACGCGAAACAAGTACATGCCAGACATACAGGTCTCAAAAATCGAGATCGGGACAGACCGGATGCAAGGAAAACAGGGCAACATGGTCAATGTCTCGTGGATCAAGCTGTCCCTGAAACGCCGATGACCAAAACGGACGATTGTGTGTGCAGCATAATCGATATCGCACCAACAATCTCCGAACTGATCGATGTGCCGCTTCCCGGCGCGGACGGCGTGGTGATTCCGGAGATGATCGATTGCCTGCAGAGGTGCGACCGGTTGATACTGATAATCGTTGATAGCCTTGGCTACTTGACCTACCAGCGGTTGGGGTCCGCAATGCCGCACGTGAGCGGGAATGGTACGGTCATCCGGTGCAGGGCTGTCGCAGACCATACAACCCCTGCGATCGCATCGATTCTCACAGGATGCAGTCCCGAGACGCACTGCATACTCACAGACGATGATGTCTGCACCTCGCCGATCAAGTCGATACTCGAGCGTGTAGAGGAATGCGGCAGAAGGTCAGCGGTTGTAATCGCGAACGGGGGTGCAAAAGCCATGCGAACAAAGATTAAGCTCGTCGCAGGTGGGGGCGATGATAGCGATATAATTGCGTATGATGCGGTGATCGCGAAGCATTCAGTCGATCTTCTGAGACACGAGCCGGCTCTCACGGTGATTCACCTGAGAGCGATCGACAGGTATGCGCACGAAGGCAGAAGCTTCGATGAGCTGATGTATGCGGCAGAGAGAATCGACGGGCACATCAAGGAGATTTGCAGTCACATCGGCAGGGGGACTGGTGTTATCATCTGCGGGGATCACCCGATTCACGGGGCGTATGCCTGGAAGGGGCGGGATGTGGCGCTGATTGCGTTGTGAGGGCATCCAAACAACCACACAAATCTGGCTGTTATCCAATTGTGGCGAGTCACGCGGTTAACTATAATATCCATTCAAGCTTCCATAATACCAGAAGGTGGTATAATGATAAATGTTATGCAAATAAAAGAGGTCGAAGAAAATGTGGTGCTGCGCAAAGAGGACTTTGAAAGTCTGGTTGGGGAGATGGAATCCTTGATGGAGACCATAGAGATTTTAGGCGATAGGGATCTGATGGAGCAGATAAGGAACAGTGAAAAAGATATTGCTGATGGAAATATCTCCGAAATTAAGTCGGAAGAGGATTTAAACAGTTTATTTCTGGAGTGATTCTGTGGTATATGGTCTAAAATACAGCAGAACATTCGAAAAACAGATTGAGAGCGTGAAAAAGAAAGATAAATCCTTGATGGAAGAGTTCGTGAAGAAAGTGAGGAAATTACAATAGGTACCGTATTCCGGAAAGCCTCTGAAACACCGACTCGCCCATTACAGGTCTCTTAGGGTGAAGGGAAAATACAGACTTATTTACATGGTGAATGAGCACGAAAACGAGGTGACACTGGTTGCTTTTGGACACAGAGAGGAGATATATGAACTTACGCTCTTCTTATGTCATACATCAGGTGAGTGAGGAGAGTAAGCCCCCTTCTGTTCATAGCAGCATTCGACTGAGCACCGTACCCAGAGCGCGGCCAGACTCCGCTTCCCGCCAAAATCGCGAGAGCGCCCTGCATTGGCTTGCACCCACGGGGATTGCACCGTTTCATCCATGATATGCGACCTCATCCTTCCGGAATCATCGCATGAACATACCATGGTAATCGTTTCTGTGTCAGAGCCATGACTCTCGCCATAAGCCATTTCGGCATCCGTGTTGTCCAGTGGTGGGGGGACTTTCCTCACGACTGAATCGTCGCGGTGGCTGCTCTTCCTCTCTCACCAGATGCTCTGGTCTGAGGGGTATTATGTTTTCCGGCACATTTTTACCACAACAGACGAATTGGGGATGAGACAAATGAGAATTGCAATACTGAACCAGGACCGATGCCAGCCAGATACCTGCTCGCTCGAGTGCATCAAGTACTGTCCTCGCGTCCGGACCGGCGATGAGACGATCACAATCGTCGGGAAGAAACCGGTCATTTCAGAGGAACTCTGTATAGGCTGCGGTATATGCGTAAACAAATGCCCGTTTGCGGCGATAAAGATTATAACGCTCCCCGAGTCCCTTGACGAGCCAACACACAGGTACGGGGCAAACGGCTTCGCGCTCTTCGGCTTGCCGATACCCCAGCATGGCAAGGTAGTCGGCATACTCGGACCGAACGGAATCGGGAAGACGACAGCAATTAACATTCTCTCCGGGAATCTGAAGCAGAACCTTGGTTGTGATGCGGACTGGGATGACATCTTCAAATATTATGCCGGATCTGTTTTGCAGGACTATTTAAAGGGTGTCTCGCAGAACAAAGTCCGATTGTCCCAGAAACCGCAGTATGTGGACCGGATTCCGGAGATGTTCAAAGGAACCGTCTCGGAACTGCTCGAAAAGGTGGATGAACGCGGTAAACTTGGGGAGTTAACAGCAAAACTCAAAATCGAGCACATCGTCCAGAGGAAGATCGAGGATCTCAGCGGGGGGGAGCTCCAGCGTGTTGCGATCGCTGCTTGCGCGGCTAAGGATGCCGATTTTTATTTTTTTGATGAGATAAGTCCGTATCTTGACATTTACCAACGTATCCGCGCAGCGATTCTGATCAGGGAGCTTGCGCAAGAGAGCGCAGTTATGGTGGTCGAGCACGATCTCGCACTTCTTGATCTGCTCGCTGATGTGGTGCACATCGGATATGGCGAGCCAGGGGGTTTTGGCGTGATCACACATCCTAAGGGAGTGCGGCAGGCGATTAACCAGTACCTGCGTGGATTCCTGCCTGAAGAGAACGTGCGGGTCAGACCGGACTCAATCGACTTCGAGGTGCACGCGCCGCGATCGGTGCGCGACATTCCCATTCTCTTTGAGTTTCCGGAGTTCACAAAGACCTACGAAGACGGCGGTTTCTCACTCGATGTCGCTGGCGGCGAGCTGCGAGCAGGAGAGGTCGTCTGCGCGGTCGGTCCGAATGGGATCGGCAAGAGTACCTTTGCAAAACTGCTCGCGGGAGTGGAAGATCCGACAACCGGAAAGATATCAACAGATATCCGGATTTCGTACAAACCACAGTACATAAAACCCGATTCAGACCTTCGTGTCCATGATTTCCTGAGAAGCATCACGCGGGCGGTCGATACCAGCTACTACGAGACTGGAATCACTGCCCCACTACATCTCAGATACTTGATGGAACGGGCGATATCCGATCTCAGCGGCGGAGAACTGCAGCGTGTCGCAATCGCTGCCTGCCTCTCCAGGGAAGCTGACCTCTACGTGCTGGATGAGCCTTCCGCCCATCTCGACGTCGAGCAGCGGGTATCTGCGTGCTCTGCCATACGAAGATTCGCGGAAAACGAGCATGTGACCGCAATTGTCATCGATCACGACATCTACATGGTCGATCTCCTGAGTGACCGACTGATCGTCTTCGACGGAACGCCTGCCGTGCACGGCGAGGTCTTTGGTCCGTTCGAGTTACGTGAGGGGATGAACCGGTTCCTGAAGAATCTTGAGATCACATTCAGGCGTGACGAGGAGACAAAGAGACCGAGGATCAATAAACCGGACTCCCGGCTGGATCGAGAGCAGAAGGCGAGCGGAGAGTACTACTACGTGGCGACGCCGTGATACTTAGCGTCAGCGGTGATGCGACTTGAAGTTTCGGGGTTCTTCGCTGTTCTGCATGGTAACACGAGCACCCATTCTGCCAAATAGGGCATCGGTGCAGAAGAGCGATCCTGGATAGCNNCATTGCTCATAAATTTCATCTTAAAACCTGTTACCGCCCTCTGAGACCTCTGTGGCTATCATTTTTCCATTATTTTTTACAATTTACCTCTTCCAAACCTCAGAAGCGAACACCGGAACAACCCAACAATATATACACATGAAAAGTGTTATTTCGGATGGAACCAGAAGAGGGAGCGGTGAATCATTATGGAGTGCAATCCATTACCCGGGTCAGTCATATTCAACGCATTAAAGGACAAGAATTGTATCGTTATGGCGTGCAACACCAGAATCATCCCTGGAATCACAAAAGGCATCTTTCGGGCGGCAAAGGACATTGATTCCGCAGTCATGATCGAACTGGCGAAATCGGAGTCTAATCTGGAGGGTGGATATACCGGGCTCACGCCCGCGGATCTCTCGATGCGCACCTGTGCTGCTGCCCGCGAGGTCGGCGTGGACGTCTGGGCGCTGCATGCAGATCACATCGGAGTGAAGAAGGGGACAATAGAAGAGCTTAACTCTGTCAAAGAGCTGATCACAGCGCAGATTGATGCGGGCTTCACAAGCTTTGCGATTGACGCCTCGCACCTCTTCAATTTCGATGGTAAGACCGCAGCAGAGGAGCTTGCGCCAAACATCGCGGCAACAATCGAACTCGCGCGGTTCATACGTTCAGAGGTGGGCAACTCCGAGTTCGGTCTCGAGGCAGAGGTCGGCGAGATCGGGAGAACAGACACTTCCGGCATGGTTCTGACAACGCCTGATGAGGCAGTGGCATTCATCAGATCGCTCAACGATTCCGGCGTGTACCCGCAGGTGCTCGCAATCGCAAACGGGAGCACACACGGAAACATCTTCGACGAGAACGGAAACCCGATCGAGCAGGTCACAATCGATATCCCGCGAACAAAGGAGGTCGCAAACGCGCTCCGGGAGAACGATCTGGATGTGCGGATCGCGCAGCACGGGATCACAGGAACACCGCGGCACCTGATCTCAGAGCAGTTCCCACACGGCGACATCATCAAGGGGAACGTCGGCACCTTCTGGATGAATCTGGTCTGGGACGTTCTCAAGGAGGAAGAGCCTGATCTGTACCAGAAGATATGGGACTGGACCGTTACGAAATATGCGGCAGAAGGGACGCGGGATGTCGAGGTCTTCGGCAAGAGCAGCAAGTTTGCAGTAAAAGAGTTCTTTTCTGAGCTTTATTCACTGGACGAGGGGACTGTATCGGTAATCGAGGATCGGGCTTGCGAAGAGGCGTCTTCATTCATGAGAGCGTTCAAATCAGAGGGATCTGCCGAGATTGTGCGGGAATATATGCGTTCGTGAAGTTATGAACTCAGTAATCCTCCTCTCCTCCGGACTCGACTCAACAGTCGCATTCAAGCACGCGTACGACCGCTGCTCGGAACTTCTCGCGCTCACCTTCGATTATGGGCAGCGGGCAGCGGCAAACGAGATC
>DAWR01000059.1:22221-22863 GCA_002506015.1 Candidatus Methanogasteraceae archaeon UBA261
GCAAGAAATCTCGTCTTTCTCTCGATTGCGGCAGGGTATGCGGAGAATATGGGTTACGATCTCATCACGGTTGGTTTTGATCTGGAGGAGGCGGCAACGTTTCCTGATAACTCCTGCGAGTTCGTCGAGCGGTTCAACCGGGCGCTCGAGTGCGGAACGCTCAACCACCCGACGATTGATGCACCGTTAATCGATCTCGACAAGACCGAAATTGTTCGTCTCGGAGTGGCGATCGATGCGCCGCTTGCACTCTCATGGTCCTGCTACAGATCAGGCGATATACCGTGCGGGGTGTGCGAGTCGTGTCTGCGGCGTGCAAGGGCGTTTGCCGCGGCGGGGGCGGAGGATCCGGCGCAGCAGAGGGCTACGAGTTGATTGAATGCCAAAATCGGTGACTCTTTCATTTATTCTGAATATTTTTAATATTTTTAATATTTTTTGGTGTATGTGTTCAGACCCAGATATTCCATTCACAATCGCTCCGAATAGATTTAAAAACCAATTCTATCCGGAATAAATCAAGAATCTTCCTGCGAATGGGCGATACGTTCGTTAAAAATTCTAAAACGTGTTCAAATCGGACATGCTCAATACTATATGACATGAACCACAAGATTGCCAGTCTGCGAAGCAGCGGCGCAG
>DAWR01000014.1 GCA_002506015.1 Candidatus Methanogasteraceae archaeon UBA261
GCTGACAACCTGCGCGATGTTAAATTAACTGCGAGTCAATGACGATCAGCGCGCTCTCTATAGATCCATGCCCGAAATATATTTTTTAAGACGTAAAAGGACACAAATCACATATCTAACGAATGCGGATCTAATAGATGAACAAATGTCATGAATAATGGAGTTTAAATATCGCGATGCTATCGCACACGCATCATTGGACATATAGCTCCACGCCGCCTGCACAGAGACTTCAAAACACCGGTAGCGCCATCAACAGAATGGCATGGCACTATGAAACGTAACTACTCAGGTATGTTGATTGGTCTCCCGATTGCGATTCTGCGCTTCCTGGTACGAAAAATAACCGCGGAATGCCGCGGATGTTCGCAGAGCCATGCCCCTCTCCGCGTCCCTCCGCGCACTCGGCGGTTAAATCCCAGTATGGCTTGTAATAGGGAACTCACAGATGGTAATCTACCACCCACCGTACATACTGATCCCCTAATCGCCAATAGCCAGTACATTTGTCTATAGATCTCCGGATCGCCAATCGAAGTGATTTTATTATTTGATCGAAAATTATGGTTCTTCACTGTTTGTAGGGGTAACACGAGCACAGGCACGATCAAAAATTCCAGTGAAATGCACCCGGAGACTTTTGTTCTTTGCGCCATCGCGTCTTTCATGTCTTTTTCGTTATTGCACTCCAATTTAAAGAGAAAGGCGAGAGAGACGCGAAGAGTGTTGTCAATCGCGGTCTTCATGCCTTTCGCGTTGTCGTACATCCAACTGACCAGTATGGAAATCACGTGATTTCCAGACAGTGCCGTTCGGAAGCTCCTTATGCTCGACATCCACCCGCCCAGTATCGACAAGGTTTATGAATGGTCACAAGAATAAATATCCTGATGCAATTATGACGCTCAGAACCCCGATCGTCTGCGTACTCGGACACGTGGATCATGGAAAGACGACACTGCTCGACCGGATCAGAGGCAGCACAATCGTGGACGATGAGTCTGGTGCGATAACCCAGCACATCGGTGCGACCGAGGTTCCGATCAATGCGATATCCAGAGCCTGCGGATCGCTCTTATCCGGCAAGTTCACAGTTCCGGGGCTGCTCTTCATCGACACGCCCGGGCATCATTCCTTCACGACTCTGCGCAGCCGTGGTGGTGCGCTTGCGGACCTCGCAGTGTTGACAATCGACATCAACGAGGGATTCCTGCCGCAGACGATCGAATCGCTGAATATTCTGAAGAAAGCCAAAACCCCGTTCGTTGTTGCCGCAAACAAGATCGATCGTATACACGGCTGGCAGACCCACGAGAATAGGCCGTTTGGCGAGGGGTACGAGAAGCAGGTTGCACATGTGCAGCAAGACCTCGACAAGAAGTTGTATGGACTGATCGGGAAGCTCTACGAATATGGATTCAGCGCGGACCGATACGATCGCATAGCCGATTTCAGAACGACGATCAGCGTGATACCGGTGAGTGCGAAGACGGGTGAGGGGGTCCCTGATCTGCTGATGGTGATGCTCGGGCTGGCGCAGCGATTTCTCGAGGATAATCTACGGGTAGACACGACCGGTGCAGGCGTCTGCACGATTCTTGAGGTGAGCGAGACACACGGTCTCGGAACAACCCTTGATGCTATCCTCTACGATGGCGAGATCTCAGTCGGCGACACGATCGTTGTTGGCGGGCGACCAGTCATCACAACAAAAGTCCGTGCACTACTCAAGCCAAAGCCCATGACCGAGATCTGGTCGAGCGACCTGTTCAAACACACGAAACACGCAACAGCGGCTTCCGGAATCCGGATCGCAGCTCCGAATCTGGAGCATGCGATAGCAGGATCGACGATTAAAGTCGTATCAGACAAGCTTGACGAGGTGGTGCAGGAGATTGCAGGTGAGATCAGCGCCGTTGAGATAACGACCGACACAGACGGTGTCGTGGTCTGCGCCGACACGATCGGCTCACTCGAAGCAATAATCTATGAGTTGAGGAACGTTGAGATTCCGATCAAGTCCGCGAAGATCGGGGACATTTCAAAAAGAGATGTGATCGAGGCTGAGACGAGCAATGATCCCGCGCACAGGGCGATTATCGGATTCCGTGTCGGTCTGCTTCCTGATTCTGAGGGCGAGATTCAGAAATCGGGAACGAAACTGTTTCTGAGTGAAGTAATATACCATTTAATCGAGAGTTATCAGGATTGGGCGTCAAAGGAACGGGAAATTGTCGAGAAGAAGATCTCTGAGGCTGTGATCAAACCGGGGCGGTTCATGCTCCTGCCCGGATGCGTCTTCCGGCAGAACAACCCCGCTGTTGTCGGCGTGCGTATTCTCGGAGGCGTGGTCCGAACAGGAGTTGCGGTGATACGCACCGACGATAGTGTGGTCGGAGTCATAAAAGGGATTCAGGACAAAGGCGAGGCGATCAGGGAGGCGAGATATCGCGATGAGGTCGCTATAGCAATCGATGGACCCACAGTCGGACGGCAGATCAGGGAAAACGATGTGCTCTTTGTTGATATACCGGAGCGGCACGCGAAGATGGTCGAGCAGGAACTGCGCGATATACTGTCTCCTGACGAGCTTGAGACGTTCGAGGAGTTTCTTGCGCTCAAACGGAATGACGAGCCGTTCTGGGGCAAGTGAGAGAACTCGCAAGAACATGCCCAATACTATAAGGATGCGTGCTTAGCTAACCACAAGATTGCGCAGATTTCCACGAGAAAGTATATGCAGCCGGATACTACATGCAAACATATCACCAATATCTTGTATGTACTACCATCTTCTTGTGTTGATCTCGTGAAATCTCGTGGTTTTTTTTGCATCAGCTAAACACATACCTATTGCAGATCGTACGGACTCAAAACAACGCCGACACTATGGGGGTGCGACTTCGATTGTGTTTTCGTGACTTGCGCGAGGGTACTGTTGCAGGTTGTATGTTGATTATTTTGCACAACCGGGATTGGTGCGAGGTGCTGGATAAATCCGGTCAATTACATCTTCTGCTATCGATTTTTGTGGTTTTGTGTAAAATCGTGGTTGCGCCTCTGCATAGCGTTTTTTCAATTCTGGTGGTACAATTTTGCCGTTAATTTGTCATCATAATTATGATTATAATAGCAAAACATTTAAGTACCACGAGAACCGATAGTATATTGTGCACACACACTGGAAGCGTGGGGGGGGAACTGTGCACAACAATACCGAACGGTGAGATATAATGAAACAACAGACAACGAAGATGGGGGTACTCACGTACGTATCCATTGCAACGATGCTCGTAGCGATCCTCGCTGCGACAGCCATGCCAGCAATGGCAGCTACAGACGGTTCGTCAACAGGCAGTTTCAATCTGGGAAGTGGAGCACCAACAGTGACAGAGGTTGAGCTATATGACGCAGACCATAGCGCCACAGTCTCGACGTTGACACCGACAACCGAATTTGCAGTGAAGTTCACTGCCGGTGACGCGAACACAATCGCTGACATAGATGCGATCACTGTTGTGATCAAGGCACAGGGTTACGCAGGCACTACTACTGATGTGAGCTACAACGCAACATACCAGTGGACGAATTCAGGCTGGGCGTTGATCGGTCCAATAGGCGCACAATGGAGTTGTGAATCCGGAATTGTGCCAACTGACATGACTAATATGTCGGGTGACTGGTATCTCAACTTCAAGCTGAGTGAAGCAGCGACAAGTGAGGCTCACTGGGACATAACGGTCGCGGCGGTTGATTGCGGTGGGAATACAGGTACCAACTCAAAACTCAACATCCCCATGGACTTCTATGCAGAGATATCTGCTGTGGACACGTCCTATTCATTTGGTGGTGTCACTCTCGGAGAATCAGAGAAACAAATCATCGGTGATGATCAGGATGTGGACGTCACCGTGACAGCAAACGGGAACTTCAAGCTCTATAGTATGTCGGATGCGACCTGGATCGGTAATGGTACTGGGGATATAGCAACAGTCAATCCAAGCGCACTTAACAGTGGAGAGATCCAATTGAGGGACGGAAAGAACGCTACGTTTGGCGATAGTGGGTGCGTCCAGGTCGAGGGTGGTCTCGGCTACTATGGGATAAATGACTTCGGCAATGAAGAAGGTCCAACTGCCGAAGTAGGGGAGAACAGAGGCATATATCAGTGGTTAAGTGTTGCATCCACCGGACTGCTTCCTGACGAATACCAGGGAACATACTACGTGCAGATACTCAACGCCTGAGTACAATTGGGGAAAATCTTCTTTTCCCCCTTTCCTCCAATTTTTCGGGTTGTGGGGACCGAATAATAATATAAAACGGTGGGGAGCACAATGACAAAACCAACAACACATTTCTATCCATCACTAACAGTACTACTACTGACACTCGCACTACTCAGCACGTTCACGACGCCTGCCAGCGCAGATCTCCCGGGGTGGTCGTACAGGGCGCCTGTCACGATCACGGGATCAGGTTCGGAGGTCTCGGATTATCCGGTGCTTGTCGATGTTGATACTGCGGGACTGGTTGCAGCGGGGAAGATTGCGTCCGACTGTGGCGACATACGGTTCACTGCTGCGGATGGGTCCACGCTTCTCAGTTACTGGGTACAGAGTGGGGCGAACACGGATTCAACGAAGATATGGGTGAAGGTTCAGTCCATCCATAGTGGCGGGACAACCATATACATCTACTACGGAAACCCGGACGCAAGCTCGCAGAGCAACAAACAGGATACGTTCAATAGAGCGACTGATGCGCTCAAAGCGAGCTATTGTCTGGATGAGAATTCTGGTCAGACCGCGGGCGATACTTCAGGAAACGGCAATGACGGTTATATCCACGGTGCGGCGTGGACGGCTGGTGGTCGGTTCGACAGCGCTCTGGGTTTTGATGGCGTTTCCGATTACGTGAATTGCGGTAATGATCCGAGCCTGCAGATCAACGACGAGATCACGCTTGATGCGTGGGTCAAGTCTTCGAGTTCTGCTGAGCAGTCTGTTATCGGGAAGGGGGCTGTCAGGTTCGATCTGGGTGGGTTGGAGCAGGACATGTCAAATGTCGCGTGGCCCGCATTTGGTGCGGGTTACAAACGAGCTCAGACCTTCAAACCGGCTGCTGACTCGACACTCTCAACAGCAAGGGTTGACATCAAAAAAGCCGCCTCCTTTATCACGGGGGATGTAAACGTAGCAATCTATACGGACGGGGGCACTCACCCGGGATCGGAGATTGCCACCTATACTATCTCAGATAGCAGTATCGGCGATTCCTTTGCATGGCATGATGCAAGCTTTGATTGTGCTCTTGTTGGGGGAACTACCTACTGGCTGGTTCTGGAAAGTCCGGCGGCTTCCGGCGGCTGGGATTACTGTTGGACTGCAGGTTGGCCCACTGATTATTCGGACGGAGAAGCATGGTACTATGATTCTGCCGGCTCCTCGTGGACGACAGACGGTTTGGGTGGCGCAGACATGACCTTTGAACTGCAAACGACTGCAGATAAGATATCGATGCCTGATCCGGATACTTTCAAGTTCAGCACCTACTACGGCTGGCTCAACGCTTCGAGTGTGAATTGGGTAGAATCCGGACTGGAACTGATCGTAGTTCATGATGATAATCCTGCTGAGATCCAGAGCGTGCGTGATTCTGGCGTTGACGTCTATTACTACGCAGCGCTTGGCAGCACGTACCTGAATTCCCCTGACAAGGGCGCATGGGAGCAGGGCATCACTGATTCAATTGATGCACATTGCTCGTATGTGGATGGCTTCTTCTGGGACGAGGTCGATCCGGGTTATTATGGGGAAAGCTGCAAATCCGATTTTGATGAGCGCTTGACCCGGATAAACAACCATGTGCATTCAAATGGGAAGAAGACGATTGCAAATGGTGTGAGGTATTACGCAGTTCATTGCGGGAGCGACTATTACTTATGGGAGAGCTTCATGAGCACCTTCACAACCGGTCCAACCTATAGTTATGTCGATTTCTTCAATAGACCTGCTGATAACAACCCGTATAACTGGACTAATGACATTGTCAAATGGGAGTATCTGCGAGACAACGGCGTGCTGGATAAGACGCTGGCACACTCGTATGGCGATCCTTCGGACGATGATAAGAGTATTTACGACTACATCGCAGCTCGTGTTCTGGGATTGAAGGGGTATGGCTACATGGATTCAAACAACTTTGCGTCAACCGCTTTTATCCTTGCTGATGGTGTGAAGTGGAACCTTGGCACCCGGATGAGCTACACAGTGGATGAATCTAATGAGACGTTGAGCGGTCGGTTTACAAATGCGGCGGTGGAAGATAATGTTGAAGAAACGACTTACACCGCGGACATGATATCCTGCCCTCTGGCAGCAAATTCACTGAGCGGTTCTCTCGGGGTTTCGGGCTTGAGTCTCTCTCTTGTCAGGGGACAGGTAGATTTCTTAAACGGCACTCTCAGGTCATCAACCACCCTGGCTGATGGGTTGTTCCACCATGTTGCGGTCACTCTGGACCGGGGCGAAGGTGTTGCGGAGATGTATATTGATGGCACGCTCTCATCCGAACGCACACTTCCTGATATCTCGTTCGACTTTGCTGGGAGTGATCTGATGATCGGCGATGGTTTCAGTGGCACAATCGACGAGATCAAGATTTATGATAGTGCGCTTGGTTATTCTGATCCTGAGCCTGAGAGCAGTGTTGGCAACGAGCAAGAGATGTCGTCGCAATCAGGCGAAGGCGCAGCAGCATCAACCGGCACGTTCACGCTGGAAAGTGCTGCGCCGGTGGTGAGCACCGTTGTCCTGTGCAGTGCAGACGATGAATCAACCCTGGTAAGTTCGATGGACCCCACAGTCGAGTATGCAGTGGTTGTGGGAGTGTATGATGCAAACACCCTGGATGACCTGACCCAACTCAATGTTGTGATCAGGACAACCGGAACAACCGGAGACAACAGCGCAACAGACATGGCAACATACAGGTGGACAGCATCCGGCGAATGGACTCAGGTGGATCCTGTTGGCTCATGGAGTATAACCGCCAGTGCGTGCAGTGCGCCGGCAACCTTTTCGGGCACGTCAGGAACGTGGGTTTTGCACTTCTCTTCCGGTGTTGTGGCACGAGCGGGAACCGGCATCTGGGAAGTCTATGTCACAGCTACTGATGGGGCCCAACAGACCGGATCTAAGACGGAAAACGGCAAAAGCATGAACTGGCGCGGAGAGATTGAATCCACAGACACCTCCTACAGTTTCGGAGGCATAGACCTGGGCGAAGAGAGACAAGTCAGCACCAGCAGCCCCACCGGTGACGGTGATGTGGACGTTTACGTGGTTGTGAACAGCAACTACAAGCTCCAGAGTAAATCGTCCGCAGCATGGTGCAGCACTGAATATGTGGCAACACTCAACACCTCGTATCAATACCCGCTCCAGGCAGGAGAGTTTGCGCTGAAAAACAGTGCAGTCAACAATTTGAGTGACTGCAGTTTCGTAGAGAGCGAATTTGGCGACACCTACATACAGGGCTTTTACAACAGAGAAGGTCCGACACCAACCGAAGACGGGGTTTGCCATAGCATATACCAGTGGGTGAGTGTCGCAGAATCCGGATTGCTTCCAGGCACGTACAATGGAACCTATACCGTGCAGATAGCCAACGTCTGAACAACAACCGGGAAGGGCGTGGGGCTTGCTCTTCCCATCCCTTCTACTTTTTGCGGGATCTGTTTTGCACCGAGGATTATCATCCAGGCAGCTTTACGCGAAAGCTTTTAAACTACACAAGACAATGTAATATGGGGAAATAGTGATATTATGGAAAGTGGGATGGCATGAAGGGAAAAGGTGCATTAATCATTACAATTCTGTTTGCCTCGATGTTGTCTGTGGTTCCATCATGCGATGGTGGTGTGGCGATTTCGGGGTCGTTTTACTCGCATGATTACGTCCTGGCGCAGGGTGAGCAGATCTCGAGCAATGATATATATGTTGTTGCATTCAACAAGGCGGATAAGCGTGTTCGTGTTGATGTGGAATATGAAGCTCCCGAGTTCATAGACGTCGGTCTGTCTTCTGAGAGCTGTTTTCTGGAGCCTGACGACTATGAAAGGATTTACATCACGCTGAAAGCTCATGATGACGCGGTTCCCGGAAACTACACCGTAAAGGTGATTGTGATGATAAATGAGGTCGAGGGAGATCTGCCCATAAAGGTCCTCACATCCGCCGCTCAGGGCGCAAATGTTGAGATTGCGGGTGATTATGCGACTGTCAATGTTGCCGCAGTGGATCCTGTTGGAAACATTGCTTCCAATGCGCATATCAGACTCTATCACGGTGATTATGAGATGGCAAACGCAAGCGGAGAGCTTGAGAAGCGGGTTGTTCCCGGAACCTATACTGCAAAGACATATCTGCTCGGTGAGGTGGTGGCAAGCGAGGAGTTTGAACTCGAACCTTACGAGGAAACTAAAGTCGAGCTGCTCATACGGAGTGTTTATTTCGAGGTCTTTGACGCGTTACCCGCAAAAAATGATGCCGGGGAACTTGGTTACGTCTACACCGTTGCCGTTATTAAGAACGTCTACATGGAACTGCCGGATACATCCATCGTAATCACGGTTTCAGGCGCAACCTCTGATACAATCACGATCGCTTCATTCCCCCATCTTCCCATGGAACGAACCGAGGTCAAATACAACTACATACCGATGGATGGCTGGAAGAGCGGAAAGTATGAGTTCACTGCAAAGGTCGTCTCCGGAAATACGGTCTATGCCGTTTCCCCCACAAAGACTATAGACGGGGCTCCTGAAATCACAAAGAACAGCATGTCGCTGATAGTGGTGGCAGTAGTGGTGATAGTCGCGATACTGGTTCCGGGGTTGTTTTTCTACATGAAAAAGAAAAAGAACGAGAAAGAAGAATAGAAAAATGAATAAAATACAACCATTTTTACATCTTTCAAAGATATCTTCAGGTCTGGTTTCAGTCGTCCCGGTTGTCAAGTATCATGGACTATGTAAAGTGTGCAGAGGGCAGTAATTCCCGTTCCATCTACACTTTTAACCCCCAACTGTTTGTAGCTATATCACCGCTTGCTGTTGATTTGTTTTGTGGTGGGAGGCTTTTGGACAAAATTCATGCACAGCCCCTCCAGTGTGGTACCACATCACCCATGATCTCCAAGTACCCCACTCGCCGAATATTGTGCCCCACAAGCTTCAGCCGCGTCTCAGTCTCCTTCCGCAATTCAAGTCGTTTCCTCAGTGGCGCGCCAAACCGGCATTTTACCATTGAATTGACCGTTTCCGAGATCGAACGCATATGATAATTTTCTAACCACTCCTGAGGATCTTCCCAGAGTGAATAAAGCATATCATACCACCCCAGAGCTCCTTTACTCTTAAAAGTCACATTTCTACGGAGTAGAAAGTATGGTGTGGCGTGGTTTTCCGAAACC
>DAWR01000087.1 GCA_002506015.1 Candidatus Methanogasteraceae archaeon UBA261
TTCGCCATTCTTCAACGTTACTACGTGGCGCATGTAGTGCCGGATCTCAAGCAGATATCAGAATCTCTCCCGCCAGACGAACGCCTCGTGGATTTCCTTGCGAAGATGACCGCGGGCGAGGAGTCCTCCTTCACGTAGAATTTCAGACCAAATACGACTCGAACATGCCTTGCGTATGCTCGCGTACCATTCAAGGATCGTGGAGCGGTACAGGTTGCCTGTATATCCGGTTGTTGTGTATACCACACAAACAGACCGCCCAATTGCGACCACATACAGTTCGCACATCGGAGGCAAGCACATAGTCACATTCAACTACGATGTGATCAAGATCTGGGAACTGAAGTCG
Source organism: Candidatus Methanogasteraceae archaeon UBA261 (assembly GCA_002506015.1). GTDB lineage: Archaea > Halobacteriota > Methanosarcinia > Methanosarcinales > Methanogasteraceae > Methanogaster_C. The sequence continues at coordinate 350 of DAWR01000087.1, forward strand.
AAGACCGTCTTCAGAGATGAACTTGTCGGGCTCTTCGCACTCGCACCGCTGATGCCGGACACCGATCTTGACGAGTGCAGGGAAAAGTTGATTTGGGCTGCCCGGCATAACATTATAAGTGCAAGTTCGTATATGTGCATGGCGACGTTCGCACGACTGAAATATCCAAAAGAGGTGGTGAAAAACATGATTGAAGATACGTTACTGAAACAATCTCCATTGTATGATGATCTAATGGAGGAGGGCATAGGAAAAGGCAGGGGGAGGGTGCATTGAGTTTGCAGATCAGAAGGCAGACTTCAGGGGGTGGTTCAATCAGGATAGAAATTGAATTTATCGGTTTAACAAGGTGCGTATATGGGCATAAAGGAAATTATTGAGACCGGGGAATCCGAAACAACAGAATTTAAGAAGTCTACGGCACAACTGGAAAAAGCGTTGAAATCCATCTGTGGTTTTTTGAATCATATGGGTGGGGTTGTTTATTTTGGAATCGATGGGGGAAATGTTGTTGGGCAGGAGGTTTCTGACTCGACTCTGAAGTCAATATCACAAAAAATCAGGCAGAAGATAAAACCAGAGATAACTCCGGAGGTGAAAGTCTTAGAGGTCATAGGAAAACGCGTGATTGAGGTTACGGTGAAAGAAGGAGGGAATAAACCATATTATCTGGCTGGAATCTCCTATAAAAGGATAGGAACTGAAAATCCGATAATTTCTACGGAAGAGCTTGAAAAATTGATTCTTAACAAAAAGAAAGTGTATTGGGACGGACAAACTTGTGAAGATGCCGCATTAGAGGATATTGATTGGGAGTTTGTAAAAGAAGACTTTATTTATTTGTATGAAAAAACATCTAAAAAAATAATTGAGAGTGAACCGATAAATTTGTTGAGGTCGCTTGGGTGCATAAAGAACGATAAACCAACGAATGCGGGAATCTTGCTATTTGGCAAAAATCCCCAAAAATTCTTTGTAAATGCATATATTGCTTTAGGAAGGTATAAAGGAAAAGAAGTCTTTGGAGAGAAGTTGGATTACAAAGAGTTCACAAAAAAATTGTTTCAACAAATCGATAATTGTAATGCTTATCTTGTTGAACATACTGCCCTGATGTCAAAATTGGTCCCGGGAGAGGTCAGGAGACAGGACATTCCCGAATATGGGATGTTTTCTGTGAGGGAACTGGTTACCAATGCGGTTTGTCACAGGAATTATGAAGATCAGGGCGGCAAAATTATTATTAAAGTATTTGACGATAAGATTGAATTTTATAACATCGGGGGTTTGCCAGAATGGATCAGCCCGGAGAACATAATCTCTGAACAGTACTCCAGAAATCCAACAATCACAAAAGTATTGGCTAAAGTTGAATATATTGAAGAATTAGGAGAAGGATGGGATAAGATTATTAAAGAACACCGCGAACACCCTTTAAATCCTGAAATGCCAGAGATAAAATCTACTACGAATAGCACTCTTGTCACTATGTTCTCAACAAAAGAAAAGTTCGATGAAGAAGAATACGTCTTAAGCGAGAGACAAAAAGAAATAATTGACTACATCAAGAAGAATGGGAAGGTGACAACGGGTGCGTGCGCTGGTTTACTTGAAGTTTCTACTGCCACCTCTCTTCGGGAACTATCCGGATTAAGGTCTCTTGGTTTAATCAATAAAGAAGGTGCTGGCAGGAGTACATACTATGTCATCAAATAATGACGTGCAAATGCGGCGCAAACGAAGTGCCGCGTCAGTGCAAATAACGTGCAAAAAATCAGTAATAAAAGTGGTTGAAATCGAATCCGAAACGAGAAGAGTTCCATATCTGATCACAGATGGAACGCAGGAACATTTATCGGACCGAATGTGAAGGCATTGCAGAAGGAGTTGATTGGTGCGATCATCGGATTCATCGCCGGAAACGGGGGTGAGTTACCACGGGCAATTTGTCTGATCTCTTCTTCGGTTAGCATTTCACCACTTCAATTCTCTTTCACTTACATTTATCAGCAGCTTCCATTTTGGATCATATCTTCCGGTTTTTTCTTTTGTTGGGTCTAAAATTGAATAACTATACTTCACACCGCCACAACTTGAGCTTTTTCAAATCTCTGAAACCGTAGTGTAAGCAAGGCGCTGAGTCCTTGTTTGTGGGGTGCATCAGTTTGGTTCCACCAATAAAAAAGCGCGGTTTATGCCGGTGCTGAGTATATCTGAAATTGTAACCGCTCACCATACGACCATTCCACATAACTGACTGAATAAATACACGCCCCCTGTAAGCGCATCCCAAAGTCGCATCAAGCATATGATGTCAGGGGTTGCGTGCAAGCATGCAAGCGACACGTCTAGCACCCCCCGCCCCAACCAGCATCCAACATGCAGTACGACTCCGCCATAAAATGCGATCTCGCCCGAACTCTCTGCAGACATCGCAACGCTGATCCTCGGGAGAAAGCCGGATCTCAAGCAGATATCAGACTCTCTCCCGTCAGACGAACGCCTCGTGGATTTCCTTGCGAAGATGACAGCGGGCGAGGAGTCCATCCTTCACGTAGAATTTCAGACCAAATACGACTCGAATATGCCTGTGCGTATGCTCGCGTACCATTCAAGGATATCGTGGAGCGGTACAGGTTGCCGGTGTATCCGGTTGTTGTGTATCTCACACAAACTGACCGCCCAATTGCGACCACATACAGTTCGCATGTCGGAGGCAAGCACATAGCCACATTCAACTACGATGTGATCACGGTCTGGGAACTGAAGTCGAAGAAGGTCTTCCGAGACGAACTCTCCGGGCTCTACGCGCTCACGCCGCTGATGCACGATTTTTTCACAAAAAATCGAGTAAAAACTGTCCTTCGGGAGGGGGTTGGTGATATACCGTCTTGAATAGTGGAAAACATGAATTGGGGATAAGTTGCTGAAACAGCCCCCATCATATATGAGGATCTGATGGAAGAAGGCATAGAGAAAGGTGTGGAGAAAAGCATAATCGCAGTACTTTCAGCGCGTTTTTGCTCAGATGTCTGAGCGTATACACAGCCTCTGCGAACGAAACAGCGCACTGTTGAACGAATT
>DAWR01000114.1:0-1131 GCA_002506015.1 Candidatus Methanogasteraceae archaeon UBA261
AACTCGGTAGTTTCGGAAGTACTGATATACCACAAATTATATGCTGCGTCCCTGAAATAGGAGTTAACAACGAAAAGAATTGGATGAATAGAGGTGAGATCGATGATGAACATACACAAAGAGTGCTCAAGAAGTGTTGAAACGCCATACATACGAGCAATCCGGATGATTCTGGTATTTGTGCTCCTGGGAACTGCTCTTTGTGCCGGAGCAAATCCATCAGTTCTGGGCATGTCCGAGAATGTGATGATTACGGAAATATACTACGACACGTATCTGGCGGGGGATATCAATGGTGAATTCATAACAATACACAATCCAACCGAAGATCCAATCGAGATCGGTGGCTGGCAGATAACCGATCTTGAGGGTGCCATCACATTCCCAACATGGACCGGTATGGCTGCAGGAGATTACTTGTATCTCGCGTATAACGCAACCGCGTTCTACGATGAGATGCTTCAAAGAGCGGATTTTGAGTACGGTGTGGATTCCGATTCGACACCGGATATGGTGAAAACTTCCGGAACGATAAAATTATCTAATGCGGGAGATGAAGTGATCCTGAAGGATGCGAAAGGCGAGATCGTGGATGTTGTGATTTATGACAGCTCTGACCCGGATGCTGTAGATGGGTGGACCGGTACACCTGTTGCGGCTGTGCGTGGGGGCGTGATCCTGGAGCGTGACCGAGAGGAGATCACCGGTACATACGAGGATACGGATTCTGCAGATGACTGGAACGATTTTCGGGTATACGTTGTCGGGCAGTCGCACTTCTCTTATGAGACATTTTGCTTTGACGGGAATGTGACACTATTTACATCCCCGGACAGCAGCTTTGCAGCAATCGCAGATGCGATCGACAACGCCAGTGAATCAATTTGCCTCAATCTTTATCAATTTCATAACTTCTATCTAATGGATCGCATAATAGATGCGATAGAAAGGGGCGTTGAAGTTAAGATACTACTTGAAGGCGGACCTGTAAACGGGATCGCCGATGAAGAGCGGTACATTGCAGGTAAGATCGTTGCTGCCGGCGGAGATGTCAGGTTCATGATATCTGATGGAGACCGCGGTATTCATGACAGATATACATTCAATCATGCGAAATATGCGATTATAGAC
>DAWR01000114.1:1174-1498 GCA_002506015.1 Candidatus Methanogasteraceae archaeon UBA261
TCAACAATACTTTTGGAAACAGAGGCTGGGGCATCATCATGAACAATCCGGATACCGCCGATTATTGGAGCCGCGTATTCGTTGAGGATTGGAAGCCTGCAAGCAAGGACAGCTTTCCATTCACAGCGGATGACCCGAGTTATGGGAATATATACGGTAGCCCCTCGCCCGATTTCGAGCCAGACCGCACAATTCCGACTGGCAATTACTCCAGTCCGTTCTGTAGTGAGATTGTTTCCGGGACGTTCACTGTTTCTCCTGTTTTATCTCCGGATACCTCGCTACTGGAGACGGGGTCTATAATCGGCATGATAAAAGGAGCGA
>DAWR01000114.1:1619-4551 GCA_002506015.1 Candidatus Methanogasteraceae archaeon UBA261
GTATCTGAACGATATTGCCGCTTATGAAAATTTAAATCTTGAAGTAAAGCTAATAGATAATGTTGGGATGGGACTTAACAAAACACATACCAAAGGTGTGATCGTTGACCGCAGTTGGGTTCTGATCTCAAGCATCAACTGGAATGAAAACAGCGCAAGAAACAACCGGGAGGCGGGGTTGATTATCGAGAATTGCGATGTGGCTGACTTTTATGCTGATGTCTTCTTTTATGACTGGTGGAACGGCGTATTGCACCCAAGGGCGTCTTTCACATACACCCCCGTTTACCCGGTTGTGGATCAAATCATAACCTTTGATGCCAGAAGTTCCACTGACTCGGACGGGGGGATTGCAGAATACAACTGGGACGACGGGTGCGAAAACACAACAACCACCCCGGGTCCGGTAATAACCCACGTCTACACCAGTCCAGGCAGTTACACCGTAACCCTGACCGTAACAGGCGCTAACAAAGCAACCGACACAACCAGTAAAACTATAACGGTGACACGCATCTGCGGTGATCTCAACCATGACGGTACAATCACCACAGCAGATGCGACAATCGCGCTCATGATTGCGGTCGGGGCGATTCCTGCCACAGGAGACGCGGATGTAAACAGCGATGGTAATGTGACCTCGCTTGATGTATTGATGATTCTACAGAGTGTGTCTGGCTGCGCATGAACGACAGATCACCGATTTCTCACACCTCATGCCACGACTTGATCTTTGCAAAGAGCCGCTGTTGGGATGCTGGGTCTTTGACGTTGCCCGGGTACTGTTGGGGCGTCGGGCGGTCGGGCGGCATGTCAGGGTAGAGACTTACGCCCTGCCCGTGTCACCCCTAACTAAAGTCAGAAGTGTCCCCTTCAGCGCATCCACCTCAAAATTCGCCTTCGATAGCAAACATGGGTGCACGTCTTCCTGGTAATCACCACTGCCCCAATGCCACATTGCCTACCAGCACCTTGCCCTCATACTTTGGGCTGAATACCAAAATAGTCAGTGAGCAGCGATACTGTGTGCCTGTCGTGTCTCAACTCCTTTGATGTCCGCATTCAAGAACATTTTCGTCACTTTTCCAAATCAGGTTAGCAATCTGGAACATATCAATATACTAACAAATATTAACGTTAACGAGATAAATATTTTAAGACGATTAACATCCGCATTTCTAATAATCTGTGGTCCTATATGCCCGCCAATAACAACTGAAGGTAGTACAAAAATCAGAACGCTCATTAATACAGTTCGATTATCAATGAGTTCATTTACGAACACTGGGTTCATTCGGGTCAGGGCAGCTACAATATCTACAATAAATATAATAACAACTGCTGAACCGATAACTTCAGACGGATGCTCAATTCTTTCATGGTTCCACATCCCCGGGACTATCAACTTGCCCAAACCGGTGGCAATTAATCCCTTTAAGAATCCAGCAATAATTCCCACCTTCCAGAAAACTTTCTGGTGCTTAACTTTTGCTTTCTGAGAGGTAATACTGGCAATAAACTGATATGTTCCATATATAAATATAAAGAAGCTAAAAATAAAAATGAGAACTTTTTCATTGACATAGGATGCCAGAAGAGAACCGACGACAGCAGCGGGAACTGTTAGGATCAAATACTGTTTTACTATGTACCAATTGACAGTTCCCTGATATATATTTCTGATTACGCCACTCCCAAATCCAAACAACATAGTTAAAAGCGCCAACCAGAAAACGATTTTGGGATTCAATCCAATGAAAAATAGATATACGGGTATCCAGAAATTGGCTCCTGATATGCCAGAAGTCATTGCGAGGATACTGATAATTATACCGATGGGAAACAGATACCAATATGTGAAATCCATAAATGTAAATTACTTTTGATATTTATATATATGTAGTTTTGGCGGTGCTGAGTATACATTGTATGCAATCAGGCACGCTCACATCGATTCGGGCGCAGCGATCCCGAGCACATCGAGCACATCCCCAAGCACGATTCTTGCACACTCGACAAGCCCGATTCTGGCGTTACGGAGATCTCTGGGTGCGCTGAGAACCGGCATCAGCCGATAGAACTGGTTGAACGCTTCCGCAAGCTCCCGTGCATAGATCGCAATTACGTGTGGTTTCAGTTCTCTTGCGGCAGAATCGATCACATAATCGAATCTGGCAAGTTCTTTTATGAGTGCGATCTCGGCGTCCCCGGTCAGCAGAACCAGATCGATCGAATCAGGGGCAGGATCCGCTTTCTTGAGGATGCTGCAAGCCCTTGCATGCGAGTACTGTATGAACGGGGCTCCGAGTTTGTCGAAATCAAGAGCACTCTTCCAGTCAAAGGTCGTTGCCTTCTCAGGCGAGACTTTCACGATATCGTACCTGACAGCGCCGATACCGACCTCTGTTGCGATGCGGTTTCTAAAATCTTCGCTTTCGTTTGGTCTGCGCTTGGTAACCTCCAAAAACGCTTGTTTCACGATCTGATCGAGCAGTTCGTCTGTTGAGATGAACTTTCCTGCACGGGTGCTCATCGAGCCCTCCGGAAGGGAGACAAATTCAAAGATCACAATCTCAGGCTCCTGTATTCCGCACGCACTCAGGACGTGGCACAACTGGCTGGATATGAGTTTGTGGTCAGCTCCAAGGACATCGATTACGCGGTCGCACGCCTCTGCTTTCCGCCGGTGGTATGCGAGGTCACGTGTGACGTAGAGCGAGGTCTGATCACTTCGCCGGATCACGAGGTCTTTTCCGAGTTCCGGCATCGGGACCATGAGGGCGCCATCAACGGTCTCAACAAGCCCTCGTTCGACTAGTTCCTGCACGAAATTGTTGACCTCGCCGCTCCGCACAAACTCTGACTCGCGTACAAAGAGATCGTGATGGACGTTCATGCGTTCGAGCGTGGATGTGATTCCTGCGATTGCCAG
>DAWR01000114.1:4596-5941 GCA_002506015.1 Candidatus Methanogasteraceae archaeon UBA261
GCATCGATCTCGCCGACCAGATCAGGGTCCTCGCCAAGCTCCCGGTTTGCACGGATGTAGACGTCTGCGATTGCGTGATCTGCTTTTTTCTGGCGGTCGAATTCGAAGCGATCCAGTGCCCATGCGACGATTGCGATCTGCCGCCCCATGTCATTGACATAGTACTGAATCTCGACCTCGTACCCTGCTTTCTTCAAAACTCTGGAAAGCGTATCGCCAATTACTGAATTTCTGATGTGCCCGACATGCAATGGACCATTCGGGTTCGCAGAGGTGTGCTCGATTATGACTTTTCCTCTTGTACCTCCAGTTCCTGTTTCCGTCCCCGTTCTCACGATTGTCCTATCATCTGCTCCGTAGAGTTCTTTTTCTCCAAGAATTGCATGCACCGCCCCCTCAAGGAATCGTTCGCTTGCCGAGAAATTGATGTATGGTCCGGAAACCTCCACTTTTCCGATAAGCGAATCAGCGGGGATTATGACGGCATCCGCGATCTTCTTTGCGATTACCGCCGGATTCTCCCTGTATTGTGATGCAAGCCCGAAGGACACGGATGACGCAAGGTCGGCATGCGCAGATTCTTCGATTCTGAGGTTATCTGTTGGGTAGCCTGCCGCATCGAGAGCTTTTTCGAGCACGGATTCGACAGCGTCTTTGAATTTGAGAAACATAATCTTAAGAGGGTTTTTTTGGGTTTTTTTGGCACCATAGAATGGATATGTTGTATATTCACCGTGACCATGTTTAAATCTATCGCTGAACTGTGTGGATTTTCATCAGGGGGCTGCGGATGCGTATATTGGTTGCACCTTCTCAGCGTGGTGTGCTGGCTGGTGTGTTGGGTGTACAGCATGCCGCGAGTCATCATGGGTTCTGTGGGTGGGTGGGTAGATGGGCGATAGGAGGTCGCAGCGATGATCAGAAAGGTTGGATAATTTCCCACCCGCATCTATAACCTCTTAGTCGCTTCGGTTATGGTGAATGTTCACCCATACCCCGTTTCATCGGTGTTAAATAGACTTGTTGCGATATAAAATTCTATGAAATGCTGCCTTCTAAGGCGTCCATTACTCCACGCATATTGCTCCTTTTCACGGATATCCGTTCTCCGGGCTCTTCCAAGTTATTCCGCAACAAGTCTAATGTGTGAGCCTGGTGATTCACGTTGCATATATCCCCACTTTGCCATATTACAGAACAGATATTGAGTACTTGGGTACGTGGCTGATTGGGTGTAATTTTGGTTCATTGCAACACGAGATGCTGCAGAACCCAAATGAACCGATCAAGGAATACTTATTCTATCGAGATTTCCCAATTCCCATTCGCACTGATATCCAATAGG
>DAWR01000024.1:0-14760 GCA_002506015.1 Candidatus Methanogasteraceae archaeon UBA261
CTCTCACAAACAATGGTGCAGGTGTCTTCTTGTGGAATGTCAATAACTCAGAGGTAGTGAATGTGAACGCCTCGCAGAATGGTGTAGGCATCTCACTTCACAATTCAAGTGATGTCACGCTCACGGGTTGCACAGTACTACGGAACAGTCGCGGAATTGACGTGTGGAATTCAACAGACAACATGCTCAGGGATAATAGGGTGTCGAATAACCGGGAAGGTGTCAACCTGCGTAATTCGTGCAGCAACAATCTCACGAGCAACGATGCAAACTCAAATACCGGTTATGGTGTAAATCTGTGGAGTTCGGACGATAACATGGTCATGGGAAACACCATATCAGATAACTGGGAAGGCATTTCCTTGAAATGTTCGAGCGGTAATTCCCTCATAAAGAACATTGTATCAGAGAATGGCGATGCCATCAGTCTCCGGAATTCAGGCGGCAATCAGATGGGGCAGAACAGAGTGTCCGGGAACGATAACGGCATCTACCTGGACCGTTCAAGCAGCAACACATTCACAGACAATACTGTGGACTTGAGCAACCGGACTGGTGTTTATCTACTGCGTTCAACGAATAACACGCTCACAGGAAACCAGATGTTCAATAACAGGTACAACTTTGGATTATATCTGTGGGATGATTGTTATTTCAATAACAGTATAGATGCCACAAATCTCGTGGACGGAAAACCCATTCTGTATCTTAAAGACGCATCTGACATAACAATCGACAGCACCATCGATTCTGGAACAATATACTGTATCCAGTGCGATAATATTACGGCAAAGGACGTAACCCTCATAAAGAACGGTGTAGGCGTCTTCTTCTGGAAGACCAACAACTCAACGATTGAAGATGTGAATGTCTCAAACAACGACGATGGCATCTGCCTGCATTCCTCAAACAACAACACGCTCAGCGGTAACACCGCATCGAAGAACCGCCACGGGATATGCCTGCATTTCTCAAACAACAACACGCTCACTGAAAGCAACGCAAACTCGAACGACAACGATGGCATCTACCTGCATTCCTCAAACAACAACACGCTCAGCGGTAACACCGCATCGAAGAACCACTGCGGAATCTGCCTGCATGTCTCAAACAACAACATGCTCACTGAAAGCAACGCAAACTCGAACGACTGGCACGGCGCCTACCTCTCTTTCTCGGATGACAATGTGCTATCGAACAACAGTGTGGGCTCGAACAACCAGGACGGAATCAATGTGTACTCTTCGAGTAGTAACACATTCACGAAGAACGACGCATCAAACAACTCCTGTGGTATCTGTTTATCGCAATCGAAAAACAACATACTCGCATACAACTCCGCAAACTCGAACGACCAGGACGGAATTCACCTCTACGCTTCGAGCAGCAACACACTCACATATAACACCGTTACGTCAAACAGGATATACGGCATCCACCTGTATTCTTCCGGCAGCAACATTCTTCACCATAACAACTTAATCGAGAATGAGTTGGGTAATGCCCGCGACGACCGTATCAACCAGTGGGACGTCCGTTCTGCTGGCAACTACTACTCCGACTACACCGGTATTGATGCCAACGGAGACGGCATCGGTGACACCCCCTATTCGATCCCGGGCGGCGGCAGCACCGATCGTTTTCCGCTTATATGGCAGTGGGGCGAGAGTCCGCAGCAGATAGGCGACCTCAATTACGATGGCGAGATCACTCCTGCAGACGCCGTGATCGCACTTGCAATCGCAGCCGGCAGCCACCCGTGTGATGCCGCGATGCTCGCTGTCGCTGACGTGAGCGGTGACGGACAGGTCACTTCGCTCGATGCTCTCATGATCCTCAAGGCTGCGGGTGGGAAGATAGAATTATAACTGAGAGGAGGTTGAAGGAAGAGCATGAAAAGAATTGAATTTCACGATAGGGAAACGGAGGCAAAAGAGTTCATGAATATTCTGAATTCCGAACCATCTCTGATCACATTCGTCTACGGACCGATAAACTCCGGAAAGACCGCACTGATCAATCATCTGGTTGACCGGTTACCAGAGGATTACAAGGTATTTTACATAAATCTGAGGGGCAGATTCATCAGCAATTACGATGATTTCATAAAAGTTCTCTTCGATGTGGAACATGTTGCAAGATATGAACGAATAAAAGAGTTCTTAAAGCCGATAGCTGCTGTTCTGCCTGAAAGCTATAATGGAATTCCAATACCAAAGGATACATTCTTGAAATTGTTTAAGGAAAAGGAGATTGAAGATGCATTTGTCTACATAGAAACCGTTCTCAGGGCTTTTTACGAAAGTGGGCGTGTGCCAGTGCTGGTGATTGACGAGTTGCAGGTGATCGGGGATATGAAGATCAACGGACATCTGATTTATAAATTATTTAATTTCTTTGTGCGTCTCACAAAGGAATTGCATCTGGCACACGTCTTTGTGGTCACTTCCGATTCACTATTCATAGAACAGGTTTACAGCGAGGCGGTGCTCTCTGACCGATGCAAGTATCTGTTGGTAGATGATTTTGATTATGAAACAACGACGGCGTTTCTGGATCATTACGGGTTTGATATGCATGAGAAGGAGATTGCATGGCAGTACGTTGGTGGAAAACCAGTATCTCTTGTCAGGCTGATCAACGAAAAGAGAAGCGAGAAGAAGATCGAAGATGTGGCAGGCAGCATGCTTAAGCTCAGAACGGGCGAGATTATGACTCGATTGAAGATCGTTAATGAACTGGGGGATGAGATTACGATAGGTAACAAACGCTGCGATGTGCATCACGAAAAATTGGTCTCCGCATTAAAGATGTTTGTAACCCGTGATGAAGTTGGTGCGAATGAGCTGGATGAGGTCTCCAAGAGATATCTGGTTAAAGAGAACATTCTCTTTGCGGATCCGCTTTCCAATACGATAAAAACGCAGTCAATGTTAAATCTGCTCGCGATGCGGGAGGTGATGGGGGATGCATAGGATTAGAACGGTTCCCAGGGTATTGGTTGTGCTGCTGCTTGCAGGCACATCCGCGGCAGCGATTCCACCTGTGCCGTACTTCAGCCAGTGCGATTCCAGATGGTCGGGTGACCGGCTTGGTGGCGATGGGCACGCGGTCTGCGGTCAGGGCTGTGCTCTCATGATCCTCAAGGCTGCGGCTGGCGCAATCAGTCTGTGAGGGGGCAGCGATGTCTGTTCGACAGGCGGCATCGGATTTGGACATCCCCGATTCACTCGGAGGTGGGAATGTCAAAGCTGCAGGGTGCATATTGCGATAAATTGCAGCAAACTATCTGTTTTTGTCTGGGCTCCCCTCAACTCCGCTCCATATAGATCGTCTGCGACGGGAATGCGATCTCAACACCGAGTTCCTCGAGGAGGTGCATGATCTCAAGATTGAACTCCTCACGACCCGCAAGAAACTCATCCCACACCGTCGTCTTTGTGAAGCAGTAGATGAAGATATCGAGCGAATACGCGCCGAACTCGGTGAAATGAACCATGTAGAACGTGTGATCAAAGCGAGAATTCTCTTTTATGATTTTTTTGATCCCCTCGACCACTTCCTCCATCTGTTTCCTGCTTGTACCGTACGAGACTCCGAGATTGAATTTTATCCTCCGTTTCTTCATTCGGGTGAAGTTCACGATATCGGATTTAATGAACCTACTGTTCGGAACGGTCACGAGCGCCTGATCGAACCTGCGTATCCGTGTGGACCGCAAGCCCACATCCTCAACAGTCCCCTCCACGTCATCGACCCGGATCCAGTCGCCGATGTGAAAAGACCGATCGGAGAAGACCGTGACCGATCCGAAGAGGTTGCTCACGGTCTCCTGCGCGGCAAGAGCGATCGCAAGACCGCCAATTCCCAGACCAGCAAGAAGTGATGCAATATTTAAACCAAGATTGTCCAGAAGAAAGAGGATTGCAACCACAACTGCAACGACCTTGAGACTCTTTACGAAAAGCGGCACCAGCTGCTCGTCGAGTTTCGTCTCTGTCCTCTGCGTTACTTTGTAGAGGAAGTAGGCGACGACGTCGATTAGATTTAACAGTAGCAGGAGCAAAACGAACGCAAACGCAACCGTAAATGCCCATTCAACCGCCCCCCTGATGCCAAAAGTGCCAATCTTATCTGGTAGGTGTAATGATTCGATTGCTGCATAACCTCCGCAGATTAGTATCAAATATCCGAGTGGGGACTTGAACGCCGCTACAAGGAGATCGTCGAGTTCGGTCTTCGTCTTCTTTGCGAGATACGTCAGTTTCTTTTCGAAGAGATACAAAGCGAGTTTTCGCAGAATAAAGGTTAGGAAGATGATCAGAAAGAATACAGCCAGGTTTTCTGTCGATATATTGAGAGAATACTGACCGAAGAGGTTTCTGATGTTTTCAAACATGGTATCTCATCTATTGTTTGTGATATATGAATTTTTTGGTACTTATTCAATATTGTGTGAATATCTGCGTATAAAACCATGAGATTGCACAAGATTAACACAGAAATCTTGTGGGAATCGGTGTAATCTCGTGGTTCCGACCACACGTTGGTGAGCATGCACAATTTTTTCACATATCCGTGAGTATGATCACGTTCCCCCTACCTTTCTTCACCTTCTTGACAAGCCCCCTATCCGTGAGATCGGTTACCATCAGGCTCACCTTCGCTTCCGAGCAGCTCAATTGCGCCCTCAGGTCTCTCTGGGTGATTCTGCCGCCGCTTCCCCTGACAATCGAGAGTACCTCTTGCAGATCGGAAGGGAGCTCGGACGGCTTTGCCGATTCAGGGGGTTCCTGGAGTTCTGGTGGGAGTGGAGGTTCGGAAACATCGTCAGGGATGTTGTATCCAACATCTCCCACCTCAACATCCACCCCAACACCACGTTCCGAACCTGGTTTCCCACTGTTATTTTTCTTCCGCAAAAATACGGCATATCCGGCGATTATGATAAATAGGATGGTGATCGCATACAGAAATACTGGAGATACGCCCCCACTACCCGTTTCATTCGGTTCTTCGTAATCATACAGCTCTTCGCTTATGTTTATCTCCTCGTAGAGAAACTCCTCCTCGATCGGCGGGAACATAAGGAGATCAAGCACAAACTCACCATCTGTGAGGATTGTTATGTTCTCCTCGGCGCAATACTCAAGCACGTTGTTCTGATAATACTCGGCACGGATAGTGTACTTACCTTCAGGCAGATCGAAGGAGTAATTGCCAGAAGACGCCACCAGAAACTGCGGCGGCGTCGAATTCACCTCGACAATTACGTTCTCGAGCGCCTCAAACGTTGACCATTCGTACGCGGTCCCGTGCACAACAGCGCAGGATGCATACGATGCAGAGACCGCCAGTGCCACGATTGCGATTACTGCCAGATATGCCCTATGCATAGGATCAGAACGTGCTCAATTTCCCCTGCGTGACCAGTTTCGTGATATCGGTGATGTTCTCGAGCGATCGGTCGATTATTGCCTCGACCTCGGATGTTATAGTATTCACATTTGCCCCATCCGCTGAAACGATCTGCGCATCCGCAACGAGCGGCTGGTCGATCGGCTTTCCGATCTCTGAGAGGATGCGGATGTAGATCTCCTCGATTCCATCCACGCTTTCAGCCGCTTCGAATGCGATCTTGTTAGAGAGTAAGTTGTAGATCTTGCCGACGTGGTTGATCGGGTTCTTGCCGCTTGTTGCCTCCATACTCATCGGTCTGTTCGGTGTGATCAAGCCGTTGCACCGGTTGCCACGTCCGACCGATCCGTCATCGCCCATCTCGGCTGATGTCCCTGTGACGGTCATAAAGACCGATTTGCTGTTAAGGTCGTCTGCGGTGTTTATAAGCACACCAACCTCCCGATCCGTGTATTCGCAGGCGAGATCTGCCATGCGATCGCGTAATCCCTCGGTTATGCTGATGTAATGATCCAGATCATCGATATGCCGCCCGACCATGGCGCATGCGATGACAAGCGTGATCTTATCCCCGTCACGCATCCCCATCACCTTGGTGTCCTCCCCAATCGCAGGAATCTTCGTCCTGAGGTTCATCAGTTCGTGCTCGGCGTGGTACACGATCCGTTCAGTCTCGGAGAACGGCGCAAACCCGACGCCGAAGGACGTGTCGTTTGCTCCGGGAATCTTCCGATGGAAGACGTCCCTCAGATCGGACGATCCCTCCCCGAGCTTGCAATCGAGTATCACATTACGTTCCACATCCAGATTCAGGACGGTCTCTCTGAGATATTCACGAGCCGCCTGCAGCGCAGTGGTATCGGTCGGGATGTGCATACCATCGAACTCCTTTGTGGCTCTGCCGACCAGCAGTACGTAGATCGGCGAGACGACCTCACCCCCGCCGAACGCCGGGTAGGATCTGCCAGCAACAATCTGTGTTTCATCAGTATTGTGATGCAGAACCACTCCGCACCGATCAACGTATTCCCTGCAGAGCGCCTGGCTGACAGCCTCTGCAAGCCCGTCTGCGATGCTGTCCGGATGTCCGATGCCCTTCCGCTCCACAAGTTCGATCTCCTGCTTCTCAAGCGGCATCTGTCTGCTCAATTCGACCTTGATATTTCGTGCCATGAGTAGTACCTATCTAATTAAACGTAATTTATGTGCGCCGTTGATATAAGATATTGGCTATTGACTATTGGCTGCTATTGACTATTGGCCATTGGTAACCGTTGCTCGATTAATCTCGCCCGGGTGGGCGATAGTTATTTAAACAAAGCCATCGATTATGGCAGATGGCAACACTCAGAAGAACTGCTGCGTGAGCGGCGTGAGCGTGATTCATGATGAAACTGGCACCAACGATGCTGATACTCGAAGACAATTTCCACAACGCGTGGGCACGAGCGGTGCAGCACGTGCTGCGCAATGGGCTGAAGATAATAATTGGTGACCCGTCCGAGCCAAAGCCGATCAGAGACGCGTGCGCTCTCTTTGAACTCACTGGTGACGCCATCGGACAGATCGAGAACCATGAACTGCACCCACAATTTCCATTCCAGCACATAGATCATTACTGCAGGGAGTTTACACGGGAATACCTATCGCAGTACGTGGAGAAGCCGGAGCTGGAGCGATTTTCGTACCTCTATTTCGAGCGGCTCGCAATCTATGATGGACTTGACCAGATCAAACTCTTGTGTGACTCTCTTGCCGATCAGAAGAGCGCCAAGATCGCATCGAACCGGGATCAGGCGATCACGTGGCATCCAAAAACAGATCTCGGGAGCAATTCACCGCCGTGTCTGCAGCGCATAAGGGTGCGGTATTCCGGAAACGATTGCGTGGAGGTGCATATCACATGGCGCAGCCGCGATCTGTACACGGCGTGGCAGGCGAATATCGTCGCAATTATAGACATGTTGAACCGCGAGGTGATCCGTCCGAATCAGTGCAAAATCGTCAAACTGGTGGATTACGCGGACTCGCTGCACATCTACGAGAGCGATACAACAGAGGCAAAGAGAGTAAAACTCCTGCCGGAGAGCCCGCAGAAGCAGATGCGATTGGGGGTGTATTGAATTTGAGTTGCCCGAGCACGACCATAACACTTAAGTATTTGAGACTATACAAAACCACCGTAGAATAATTTCAATTATTAAAATCGTAAAGGATAGTTGGTATCATGGCATGGCAGTTAAGCGTTATTATCTCTTTTCTCACCCTGATTATGCTCGCATCATTCTTTTTTGTCTTTGTTCCGGTAGAATGCCGCAAAAAAAAGCGCGGGTACACCATGAAGCAGTTGATTAATGGATACTGGCCCTACATACTCATGGCTGCAATCGTTTACGGGCTTATGCAGGCGCAGTTTCCGATACAGCGGGAGCTGAATCTCTTTGTTAATTATGACTGCACCCATTACATTGAATCTATCGAAGGGGGCGTCGTTTCCGGTATGCAACAATATGCCAACCCCACACTCACCTATATGATGACGTTCGTATACCTGGTGCTCTTCTCGTCGGTCATGATCTTCACATTCCTGCTATTTGCATATACCGAACAGATGACAGCGCTCAAGCAGTTTTCTTTCGTTTTTATCGCCAATTATTTGATCGCATTCCCATTTTACCTCCTCTTCCCGGTACAGGTCACGGGCTACACACTTCCCAATGTCCAGCCGCTCATGTACGAACTGCATCCACTGATATATGACGGCATCACCACTGTGGATCCTCTTGACAACTGTTTCCCGAGTCTGCATGCCGCGCTCGTCTTCAGTGCGCTCCTGGTCATCCGCACAACCAACCTTGACCGGTACCGGAGATTTCTGATGATCGCATTCCCGATGATCGTCTTTGCCACGCTCTATCTGGGTGTGCACTGGGTAACTGATATCGTGGCTAGCGTGATGCTATCGCTCTTCACATTCCAGATCGCAAGGTATCATGGTGAATGGATCATGGATTATGCGAACAATGCAGCGGTTGCGATCGAGAAGTTAATCGGCGTCGAGGAAACGGTCGTCTGCAGCGCGTGCGCGTGCGAAATTGCGATCGTGCCACATCTCAGGTCAGTGAACTGCCCAAAATGCGGCAAGGTAATTGAGCACAGGGTGCTGTGAGGGGGGGGGCGTTCTGGTGTTATCCGGTAGCGCGGTGGTGGTCATGGGGTAGATTTATTCTATTCGCTCAAACGTGCGAATTTGTCTGATTCTGATAGATTATGTGGGTTTTTTTAAACAAAGTGCTTCTTTGTGAATGGATTCAAGAAGACCATGTCCAAGATGCTTGTGGACTTCAATTTGTTCTATTCTGCCACAGTGCACAGAGTATTTCCTCTCTGGGTCCTCGGGGTCATCAATGGCTGTCATTTTTACCCCGTGATTTGAAGTGATACGTCCAAAACGTTATGCCAACTGATCTTGAATTCTTGATTCATGGGCACCACCGGATATGATGAACTGAGGAATGCGAGAGATGTCATTGGTCTTCCTGAAACGGCAACGATGGAGACCATAAAAAGGTCATACAGAGTGCTAATGATGAAATGGCATCCTGATCGGTGCGGAGAGGATCAGCAAAAGTGTAAGGAGCGGGCACAGAAGATAATCAAAGCATATCAGGTAATACTGGATTACTGCAACAACTACGAGTACTCGTTCAGAAAAGAAGACGTTGAGACGACACGCTCTCCTGATGAACGGTTGTTTGCGCAGTTCGGGGACGATCCGCTATGGGGAAGTGGCAGACGTGCCGGTAATTGAACCGTTTGAGGCGAACTGTGCCGAATATGACCGGTGGTTCGATGAGAACCGTTTTGCATATCTATCCGAACTTGAGGCGCTGAGGCATTTTATCCAGGCTGGTGAGGTGGGTGTGGAGATCGGTGTAGGGACTGGCAGGTTTGCGACCCCTCTGGGAATTGGAGTCGGGATCGATCCATCCTTGCGGATGGGTGAGGTTGCCAGTGAAAGGGGCGTGTCCTTTGCCGGTGGCGTTGCCGAGAGTCTGCCTTTCAGGGGTGAAGAGTTTGATTTTGCGCTGATGATGGTGACACTCTGTTTTGTGGATGATGTAAAAAGAGCATTTGATGAAGTTTACAGGGTATTGAAGGTGAACGGCTCTTTAATTGTTGGTTTTATTGACAAATACAGTTTCCTGGGTAGAACGTACCTTCATAAAAAGGAAAAGAGCAAATTTTACAGATATGCGAGATTTTATTCGGTCGATGAGGTGATGGCTGGTCTGAGATATGCCGGGTTCCATAAGTTCAAGATGATTCAGACAATATTTGGCGGTCTGGGCGATATTACCGCGGTGCAGTCGTATAGAGAAGGTCATGGCGATGGGAGTTTTGTGGTGATACGGGCTCTAAAGTAATCTCGTTATGTCCGTAACCACTGTCAGATGCGCTCTTCTGCTTCCGGATCGGAGATACCGTCATCTACACCAAAGTAGCAATCCATCAACACCCATTAGCCTCATGTCTCTTGAATTGAAAAGTCTCTTTTGAATTGATTCACAAATCCACGACCATCTCCCACTCCCGCCTCGTCCTCGCATCGTGGAGCAGTGGCATGATCTGATTGATTCGCTCTCGCGCCTTCTCAAGCAGAACAAAATCAATTACCGGCACTGGGGGTGGCTCAATCACCTCACGCTCCGGCGCGGGCAGAGAGACCACGTGCGAGTGGTCGGGGTGCACCCGCTCTCTTGATGTAATGCTCTTAATTCCTTGCTCCCACTCCTCTTTCCATGCGGAATCGCACTCCGGGGTGTGCAGAACAGCGCTCCGATCAACAGCGATTGCGTCAAGCCAGCACGCATGTTCGCATGCGCCGCAGAAGGTGCACAGGTCTGAGGAGACTTCGATCTTCTTATCCTTGTCCCGCGGAACGTACCACGCATTCGACGGGCAGACGTTGAAGCACGCATGGCAGCCCACGGGATCGCATTTTATGAGATGGTTCCCGATTAAGCGGATCTCGCCTTCAAACGCCTTGGAAATCTCGATTGCATCGTACGGGCAGACGCTTTTGCACCAGCCGCATGCAACGCAGCTATCATCAATTGAGAGCGTGCCAGTGACCCGGGGCGCTGACATTTCGGGATCTTGATCGCCCCCGGATTTGGATTTGACCTTAACAGTGATTGCGTCCTCCGGGCAGATATCCTCGCAGAGCATGCAGTAATCGCACTCATCTTCATCGATTAAGATGTTTTCGAACGGAACCGGATCAACCGGGGACATCTCGTCCTTCTCCTTCGAAATCAATATGAATGCATCGCAGAAATAGGCGCAGATGCCGCAATAGTTGCATTTCTCCATGTCGATTGTGATCTCGCCTTCCACGCCTTCCTTGAACGGGACGATCTCCTCCTTTTTCGGGAACGTGTACTCGAGTTTGATCGCACCCGAACCGCATGTCCTGCAGACCTCTTCGCAGAGGCTGCACGGGAGGCAGTTCTCGTTTACCTGCGCTTTTGGATCAATATGCGGGTAGCACTCCCGTTTTGTTGCATCCTCACCGTTAATCTCCAGCTTCACAGCTTTTGTCGGGCAGAATGCAGCGCACATCCCGCAAAAGGAGCATTTACCCGGATCAAGCAGTACAGGCGGAACATCCAGCCCTGTTCCGATGGCGCACATATCTCCGAGTTCGAGCGCACCGGTCGGGCAGATCTCAACACAGATACCACAGCCGCAGCACCGTTTGTAATCGTAATCGATCTTCTTTACCGTCTTTATCGCATCTTCCGGACATTCGGCGGTGTAGATGATGTGCGTGTCTATGGAATCTATCGAATCTGTTGGCATCGTTCTTAGTTGTTATCGCGACTACTGCAAATCTTTCCTTGCGATGATCTTTTTCCCTGCATGCAGTTCGGAGACATCTGTTTTGCCCATGATCTCGATGTCGCCTGCTGCATTCACGACTCCGACTCGGGTGTTCGGTCTGATCAGGACATTACCACCAGACACGACATTGCCCCCGATTATGGCATGATCAAGCACTGCACAGTTTTGCTCGGTCGTCACATCCCCGCCGATCGTGGAATGTGCGCCGATGATCGCACTCCCGGCACGCACCGATCCTTTCACGGTGACGCCCTTTGCAAGTTCAAGAGACCCTGTGACCGCAAGATCGCTCCAGAAATCAACATCATTGCCAACGATCAGGTTACCCTTCAGATGCACCGGAGTATCAAAGAAGGACGCCCGTTTGATGATAAAAGTCTCAGAGTCCTCGTGTTTCTTTATAAAATTGGTCTCCATGTGGAGAGTTATCGGGTATGGAGCAACATAAAAGTTTTGATGACCGGAGCCGCCACTCCGCCCCTTTATGGCGGATCCGCAAACGTTCGTGGTGGGTTGTGGGAGGTTGTGCGAAGCGTGGGAATTGCTCAATATCGTGTGGGTATACATGCAAAACCACGAGATTGCACAAGATTACACGAGATTAATACCGAAATCTTGTGGAGATGGTTGCGCCGCTGCCTCGCAGACCGTGTGATCTTGTGGTTCCTATCGTATATTATTGGGCATGTTCGAAGCGTGGTTCCGGAGCGAACATCAAAGCAATTTGGCATCCGCAGCACCAATCTTTATCTACTTTAAGATGCCAACATGTATCAGTTTACTTTGGTATGGTATGAGGTGATTTTCATAATACGGACGTTCATCGCTGTCGATCTGCCTGATTCGTTCAGAGATACGATCACAGCGATTCAGCAGGATTTCAGAGGAAATGCAAAGATCGTGAAGCCGGAGCAGGTTCACATCACCCTGAAGTTTCTCGGCGATGTGCCTGAAGAGAGCGTTTCTCGGATCGGGGATGCGATCTCAGGGCTCGAATGCGAACCATTCGTAGCAGAAGCCAAAGGAGTCGGCGCATTCCCGAAACCGAGCTATGCCAGAGTTGTGTACATCGGCACAAGCCCTGACGAGGCTTTCGTCAGGTTGCATGCGGAGGTGGAATCGAAACTGAAGCCGCTCGGGTTCAAGAGCGAGAAACGCGCGTTCACCCCGCATGCAACCTTTGCGCGGGTGAAACAGATCTCAAAGAGCCAACGAATAGAACTCGCTGACACGATCGAGCGTCTGAAAGACGTTGAAATCGGAACGATGGATGTGAATATCATCAAACTGAAGAAGAGTACGCTTACGCCCGCGGGCGCAATCTATGAGACACTCAAGGAAGTGCATCTATGAGCGAAGAAGAAGCCATTTACGTTGTGAAGACCACTGCAAATCAGGAGCGTTCGGTTGCGAACATACTTGCGCAGGTTGCGCGGAAGGAGGGTTTTGACGTACGTGCGATACTTGTTCCCGATGAGCTGCGCGGCTATGTGCTGGTCGAGGCAGGCGACCGGGATGAACTGAACCAGGCGGTTCAGATGGTGCCGCATGCCCGATCGCTGGTACGTGGCGAGTCCAGCATCGCTGAAGTGGAGCATTTCTTAACACCGAAGCCGACAGTGACCGGTATATCGGTCGATAGCATCGTGGAACTCATATCCGGACCGTTCAAGGGCGAGAAGGCACGGGTGAAGCGTGTTGATGAGGGGCGCGAGGAGATAACAGTTGAACTCTTCGAGGCGATGGTGCCGATACCTGTTACTGTGCGCGGCGACCATGTCCGGGTGCTGAAGCGCGAAGGGGAGTGAGCGAGGCGCGCAAGTACCTGCTCAATACTATATATGGATCGGGAACACAAGATTACACAGTCTGCGAAGCCGCGGCGTAGCCATTCCCACAAGATTTCTGTGGTAATCTTGCGCAATCTCGTGGTTTTATAGTAGATATTCACACAATATCGAGTAAGTACGCGAATTGCACAGATTTCACCAATACAATCGTTTCCACGCCCGGTTTCTGATTTGCCATACCTCGCAGGGCATCTTCACAAGTAACATCCCTTACTTTTGTAGCGGTTATCGCCGTCGATCGCCATACATACACAGACAAAACCACAATCAGAAGGGCGCTTTTCCAAATTAAAATTATTCAAAAAAATCCAAAAAAATAGCAAGAGCCTCGGGCGGGAATTGAACCCGCGACCTCGTCCTTACCAAGGACGCGCTATACCGCTAAGCCACCGAGGCACGATGTCACTGGATTGCGATCGGATTGATTATGAAGATTTCGGTTCGGTGGTTCGGCTGGGGCTGTGAAAAGACTATAGTCTCTGCTGCAAGTACCACTACACAGGCAATCAGAATCACGATAGCTATGACAACCATCAACACATCGGAACTCAGCAAGAGAGATGCTCTCGCAGCCCTCTCGTCCGAACTCAACCGATACCCCCTGCTGATCCTTCTGGGTCCGCAGGGCAGCGGCAAGACCACGCTTGCAATCGAACTGATCGATGGTAGGGTGGGCGCGATCTTTGAGGGCAGGGTGCGAAGTTCCCAGCCAGTGATACTGCTCAGGAGGGATGCGATGGATACCATGCGAGAGACGATGGTGGAGCATAGGAAGCTCCCGATCGATGGCATGGATGGGGCAATCTATGTTGATGTGAGCATGTACGATGCCCTATTGGCTTCAATTGAGGGCATCTTCGATGTGATGGAACTCGGAGAGAATGTACTCGTCTCGCGGATAATCGAACTCACGAGAGGTGTCGCAGAGGTGGAGGTAATTGAGGTTGTCGCCGATTCCGGGGACGCCATGAAGCGGCGCATGAAGCGGCACGAGGATGCTGCGGAAAGGCTCGAGACACTTCTCAGAAAGGAGAAAGAATTCGGAGTAAAGTCCAACATCTGGGGGATTCAGGGGGCGAGAGTCGGGGATATCATACTCAGGGACTCTGTCAGCCCGTATCTTTCCAATCAGATTGCAAGGACCCCTGACGACTTCCACGAGATGATACCGACGCAGGGATTGGATCTCGATCGTTGCTTAAGAGAGATGATCCGTATCGCTGAGTCTGAGAAGCGTGAGTCGGGTTTTCTTGTGCTGCACCGTAAGGGCGCGCAGAAGGTGATAAGCGACATCCTGGTCGGGAGCAGTAATGCCATAATCGGGGTCACTATGCTCGAGCTCTATGTCGGGTACCGGCAGAAGAGGCAGGGTCAGCAGGCGTACGTGCCCGATATTGACGAGGGTACTGTGGAGTTGATCCACTCGCACCTCAGGGGTGATTGCAAGCTCTCGGATGCTGATCGCGGAGGTGCGGAGCGCTTCGGAATCATTGTCTCGGTGGTGGAGCCGAACGGGGGCGTGGATTCGACCAACGAGGCGCGAAAGGAAGAGTTGAGGCAGATCCTGTGGTGGTGAACAACGGTT